>DASVBQ010000013.1:0-13728 GCA_036375795.1 Actinomycetes bacterium | reverse complement strand
GTGCGCTGGGTCGACCCGCTCGAGGAGCCGGTGCTGCTGCTCGTCGTGGCCGTCGGCGTCGGGGCGCTCCTGCTCGCCGGGGCGTACACGCTCGGGACGCTGAACCGGGTCCGTGAGGGCGGCTGGCGCTACGCGCTCTACGCGCCGGCGGGGCTGGCCGGCGGGACGCTGTTCCTCGGGCTGGGCCTCGTGGCGGGCGGGATCTACTGGAGCGGGGGATGGCTCCTGCTGGCCGGAGCGGTGGTGGCGACCGCCGGGCTGGTCCTGTCGTTCATCGGGCTGCGCGCCGCGGCCGGTCCGGGCGGAGCGGGACTCCTGCAGGCCTCCGTCGAGCTGTTCGACGTCGTGGTCCGGCTCGGGGCGAACGTCATCTCGTTCGCCCGGCTGGCCGCCTTCGGCCTCACGCACGCAGCTCTCGGGGCCGTGGTGTGGCAAGGCACCGTCAACCTGTGGGAGCGCGGCGGCGCAGGGCTCGTGGCTGCGGTGCTCGTCTTCGTCATCGGCAATGCGTTCACCTTCGGCCTCGAGGCGCTGGTGGCCGGCGTCCAGGCGCTGCGGCTCGAGTACTACGAGCTGTTCTCCCGGGTCTTCCAGTCGGAGGGCCGGCCGTTCCGTCCCTGGCACATCCCGGTCGTCCCGGCGGCCGAGACCGAGGAGGCTGCACGATGAGGACCAGGATGTTGGTGCTGGCGGGGGTCGGCGTGGTCGTCCTCCTGGCTGCCGGGGTGGTGCTGCTGCTGGCCGCCACGGGCGGACCAGCCGCCGCGGCCGCCCCCGCGGCCGCCGAGCCGGCCGGCACGTCGAGCTGGGCGGCGCTGCTCGGTGCGGCCATCGCGGTCGCGGGCTCGTCGATCGGGGCCGCGCTGGCCGTCGCCTACACGGGTGCGGCCGCCCTGGCCGCCATGAGCGAGCGGCCGGAGCTGTTCGGTCGCGCGATGGTGATCGTCGGGCTCTCCGAGGGCATCGCCATCTACGGCCTGGTGGTCGCGATCATCCTGATCGGCAAGGCGTGAGCCCGGTGCTGCGCGTCGTGGCGGTCGGGGAACGGGCCCGGGTCGAGGGGTTCGCCCTCGCCGGCGTCGAGGTGGTCGTGGCCGAGCACCCCGACGAGGTGCGCGCCGCAGTCGCCGGGCTGGACGAGGACGTGGCGGTCCTGCTGCTCACCCCGCTGGCCGCGGGCGCGGTGCGGCCGAGCGACGGTGCGCCGTCGTCGGCCGACGTACGGCCGGGCCGGCCGCTCCCGGTGGTGATGCCGGCGTGACGGTCACCCCGTTCGACGAGCTGGACGCGGCCCTGGAGCCGGTCCGGCAGGCGCTGCTCGCGGCCGCCGCCGCGGACGCGGCACGCACCCGGGCCGCGGCCGACGCGCGCGCCGATGCGGTGCTCGCCCGGGCCCGGGCCGAGGCGGACCGGCTGGTGGCCGAGGCCCGCGCGCAGGGTGAGGCGGGTGCCGCCGTGGTGCTGCGGGCGAGCCGGGCGCGCGCCCGCCGGGAGGCCCGTGGGCTGGTGCTGGCGGCCCAGCGCTCGGCGTACGACGAGCTCCGCCGGCAGGCGCGCGTAGAGGCCCGCCGACTCGTGGGTGACGTCGGTGGCCCCAGCGAGGTGCGGGCGGGACGTCACATCGACTGGTCGCCGGACGCGCTGGCGGACGACGCCGTCGACGCGCTCGGCGCGGAGCTGGAGAAGCTGTGGGCGCCGTGACCCCGGGCGTCGGCCGGGTGGTCCGGGTCAGCGGCCCGCTCGTCGAGGCGACCGGCCTGCCGGCCAGCGCCATGGCCTGGATGGTGGAGCTGGGCGAGCGGCGGCTCCCCGGAGAGGTCGTCGCCATCGACGACGACGTCGTCAGCGTGCAGGCGTACGACTACACCGGCGGGCTACGGCCGGGCGACCCGGTGACCGCCCTCTTGCACCCGCTGTCCGCGCGGCTCGGGCCGGGGCTGCTCGGCGGGGTCTACGACGGTCTGCTCCGCCCGCTGGCCTCGGCCGGGGTGTGGCTGGAGCCGGGGTCGGGACGGGACACCGTCCCCACGGCCCCGGTCACCTTCACGCCGTCGGTGTCCGCCGGTGACACGGTCGGGCCAGGAGCGGTGCTGGGCACCGTGCCCACCGGCTCGCTGCTGCACCGCGTCCTGGTGCCGCCGGACGTGTCCGGTGAGGTCACCGAGCTGCGGCCCGAGGGGCCGTGCGCACCAGACGACGTGGTCGCGTCGGTCGGCGGCGTCGAGGTGCCGATGACCACGATCTGGCCGGTGCGCCGGCCCCGGCCGTACGCAGAACGGCTGGACGGGCGCGAGCCGCTGTTCACCGGGCAGCGAGTGCTCGACGTGCTGTTCCCGGTCGCCCGGGGGAGCACCGCCGCCGTGCCGGGCGGCTTCGGCACCGGCAAGACCGTGCTGCTGCAGCAGGTCGCCAAGTGGTGCGACGCCGACGTCATCGTCTACGTGGGCTGCGGAGAGCGTGGCAACGAGATGGCCGACGTGCTGCAGGAGCTCGCGTCGCTCACCGACCCGCGGACCGGCGGCCGGCTCGTGGACCGCAGCGTGGTCATCGCGAACACGTCCAACATGCCGATGATGGCTCGGGAGGCCAGCGTCTACTCGGCCGTGACGGTGGCGGAGTACTACCGCGACATGGGCTACGACGCGGTCGTGATCGCCGACTCGACATCGCGGTGGGCGGAGGCCCTGCGCGAGCTGGCCTCGCGAACCGGCGCCCTCCCGGCGGAGGAGGGCTACCCGGCGGCGCTGTCCTCGGCGCTGGCCGCGTTCTACGAGCGGGCCGGACGCGTGCGCACCGTCGGAGGGCGGGTGGGCTCGGTGACCGTCATCGGCGCCGTCTCCCCGGCCGGCGGCGACATGTCCGAGCCGGTCACCGCGCACACGCAGCGGTTCGTCAGGTCGCTGTGGACCCTCGACCGGGACCTCGCCTACGCCCGGCACTACCCGGCCGTCTCCTGGGCCGGCTCGTTCGCCCGTGACGTCGACACGCTGGCCGCGTGGCACGCCGGCAACGGTGACCCCGGGTGGGCTCGCCGCCGCGCCCGGCTCGCGGCGCTGCTCGCCGAGGCCGACCGGCTGACCGCGCTGGCCGAGCTGCTCGGCATCACGGCACTGCCCGGCCACGAGCGGATGGTCATGCTCGCCGGTCGGCTTCTCCGCGAGGGCCTCCTGCAGCAGAACGCGATGAGTCCCGTCGACGCGGTCAGCCCCGCACCCCGGTCCACCGCGCTGATCGCGATGCTGCTCGACGTCGTCGACGCCTGCCTGCGGCTGGTCGAGCACGGCGTCCCCGCGGCGTCGGTCGAGGAGGTCGACTTCTCACCGGTGCTGCGGGCGCGGGAGGAGGCCGGCCCGGACGACATCGCTGCGGTGGAGGCGCGACGCGACGAGGTAGTGGCCCGGCTCGCCCGGCTGGAGCCGTCGCCATGACCGCGCGGTGGGGGGTGATCGAGCACACCGCGGTCGAGTCGCTGCGCGGGCCGCTGGTCGTGCTCCGGTCGGTCAGCGGCGTCGGCTGGGACGAGTTCGCGCGCATCCGCGTCGGGGACGGCGAGGTGCGGCACGGTCTGGTGCTCGAGGTCGACCGCGACCTTGCCGTGGTCGAGGTCCTCGAGGGCACCGACGGCATGGACACCGCCCGGGTGAGGGTCGCGTTCGACGGAGCGCCGCTGCGGGTCCGGGTCGGCGACGGCTGGCTCGGCCGGGTCTGCAACGGCCGCGGCGAGCCCATCGACGGCGGACCGCCGGTCTTCGGGGAGGCGCTCGTCCCGGTGTCCGGCTGGCCGCTGAACCCGGTGCGCCGCGACCCGCCGTCGGAGCCGGTGCTCACCGGTGTGAGCGTGGTCGACGCGCTGACCACCCTGGTGCGCGGCCAGAAGCTGCCGGTGTTCTCCTCCGCGGGCCTGCCACACCTGGAGCTCGCGACCCAGATCGCCGCCCAGGCGGCGGCCGGCGGCGAGCCCTTCTCGGTCGTCTTCGCCGGACTGGGTCTCACCCACCCGGACGCCGCGATGGTGCGCGACGTGCTCGAGGAGCGATCCGCCGCGGGCGAGCTCGCGCTGCTGCTCAACACCGCGGACGACCCGGTGATCGAGCGCGTGCTCACCCCGCGCATCGCGCTGACGGTGGCCGAGCACCTGGCGTTCGTGCGCGGGCGCCACGTCCTGGTCGTGATGTCGGACATGACGTCGTACTGCGAAGCGGTGCGCGAGGTGTCCTCGGCCCGGGGGGAGGTGCCGGCCCGCCGCGCCTACCCGGGGTACCTCTACAGCGACCTGGCCTCGCTGTACGAACGGTGCGGCCGCATCCGCGGGCAGCCCGGTTCGGTCACCCTGCTGCCGGTGCTCACGATGCCCGGCGGGGACGTGACCCATCCGGTCCCCGACCTCACCGGTTACATCACCGAGGGGCAGGTGCTGCTCTCGCCGGAGGTGCACGCGGCCGGGGTCTACCCACCCGTCGACCCCCTCGGGTCGCTGAGCCGGCTGATGCGTCGCGGCGCGGGCCCGGGCCGAACCCGGGCGGACCACCTCGACGTGGCCGCCCAGATCCTGGCCGCGCTCGCCAGGGCGCGTCAGGTCCGCGAGCTCGCCGACCTCGTCGGTGCGGCCGCGCTGTCCACGACCGACCAGCTCTATCTCGCGTTCGAGGAGTCGTTCCGCACCGACCTCGTGCACCAGGGCCGCGACGAGAGCCGGGACCTGCCGGACACCTTGGACCGGGCGTGGTCGGTCCTCGGTCACCTGCCCCGCCGGGAGCTGACCGCTCTGTCCTCGACGCTGCTGGACGCGCGCTACCTGAGCAGAGGGGAGGTGCGGCGATGACCGTCGTGCGGCACCCACCCGGGCGCGGCGGCCGGGTCTGGCTGCAGCGCCGGCTGCTCGCCGCCCGCCGGGGCGCCGACCTGCTGGACAGCAAGCTGCGCATCCTCCGTCACGAGGAGCAGCGCTTCGTGGTGCTGGCCGAGCGCACCCGGACCGAGTGGGAGGCGGCGTGCCTCGAGGCCGAGCACTGGCTGCTGCTCGCCGCGGTGGTCGGCGGTCAGCGCGGCGTCCGCCCCGACGCGGGGACCCTCGCCGCCGAGGTCCAGGTCGCGTGGGCGTCGGTGATGGGCGTGCGCTACCCCTCGCGGGCGACCGTGCGCCTCCCGGACGACCCGCCGGCGTCGTCGGTGACGGCGACGGCGGCCGTGCCGCTGGCACGCGCGGCCTACCGTCGCGCCCTCGAGGCGGCGGTGGCCCATGCGGCGGCGGACGGAGCGGCGCGCGTCGTGGCGGCCGAGGTCCTCACGACGCGGGGGCGCCTGCGGGCCATCGAGGACCGGTGGATCCCTCGACTGCAGGAGGCGCTGGCCGGGCTCGAGGCGACGCTGCTCGAGGCCGAGAGCGAGGACAACGCGCGGCTGCGCTGGGTGGCCCGGTCGCGGCGGCGGCCGTCCCACGGTCCGGCCGCGGACACCGAGGTGGAGGCGATCACATGATCACGAGGCTGCTCGTCGCCGTCGACGACTCGCCGGCAGGGATTCGCTCGGTGCGGGTGGGGAGCGAGCTGGCGGCTCGGCTCGGCGCCGAGCTGCGGCTGATGACCGTCTTCCAGGACGGGAGGCTGACCGCCGCGCTGGCGCAGGTCTCGGCCGAGCCGTCCGTCTCGGAGCGTCGCCTCGGCTCGGTGGTCTCCGTCCTGGCCCACGCCTCCCGGCTGGCTGCGGAAGCCGGGGTGACGGCCGAGACCTGCCAGCGGGAGGGCGAGCCGGGTCGGGAGGTGCTGGCGGAGGCGCGGGCCTGGTCGGCCGACCTGCTGGTCCTCGGCCGGGCGGCGCAGCGTCGGCCCGGTGAGCCGTACGTCGGCGACGTGGCCGCCCACGTGCTCGAGCTCTCGGAGCTCCCGGTCCTCCTCGTCCCCTGACCCGGGGCGACGGGCGGGTTGCGCGATGCGCGGGAGGCCGCGCTCGGCGCGGCCTCCCGGTGCGGTGTCGTCGGCTGCGGTCAGCTCTTCGGCGTGCGCGCGACGGGGATGCTGCGCGGCTCCGGACCGGTGGTGGTCAGGGGAACCGTGATCTCCAGGATCCCGTCCGTGTACTTCGCGTCGACCGCGTCCTCCTGCGCGCCCTTCGGCAGGGTCACGCGGCGCACGAAGCTGCCGTAGTGGAACTCCGACCGACCCTTCTCGCTGATCTCCTCCCGGCGCTCCGCGGAGATGGAGAGCACACCGTCGGCGACGGTGATCTCGATGTCCTTCTCCGGGTCCATCCCGGGCAGCTCGGCACGCAGCATGTACCGGTCCTTCTCGAGGCGGTCCTCGATCCGGATCGTCGGTGCCATGTGCTGGCGCCACTCGGTCACGGCAGGCCACCCTGCGTCGAACCAGTCGAACAGGTCAGCGAGAGGTGAGGCCGACTCCTTCTTGGTCAGCGCGGCCATAGTGTCCTCCTCCTTCGTGAGGGGTATGCGGGGACACCTCCATGCCACCTCGCGCGGCGTCGGTCCGCCAGGGTCGTCGGTCACACCCGGTGTTCAGGACCTCGACCGGGCCGCCGCACGTCCGCCCTTGCGGCCGGCCTCCTTCTTCTGCGCCGTGGTGCCGCCTTGCGAGGAGTCGCCACCGGACCCGCTCTTCTTCCCGCCACGGCTGGACGCGCCGGGGGAGTTGGCGATCTTCGCGGCGCGTTCCTTGGACATGCCCTTGTCCTTGGAGTGCCTCGTACTGCTTCTCGTTCTTCACGCTGGGACGCTTGTCTGGCACGGTGGACTCCTTACGACTCGTCGATCGTCGTGACCCCCGTACCCGTCGTACGCGGCGCCTCACCCGGCTGCGCTGGGTACGGAATCCGTCGTACGACGTCGCCCGGCGTCCGTTCCCGACGTGTAATCGATTGCGCCGTAAACGACTTTCTGACCTGCGGAATTCGTCGTAGTGAGGTCTTCCCTGGGCGTGATGCCGGCGTTACCCTCAGGAGGCGCTGAAGCAGCCGGCCACCGGTCCCGCGGCGCAACTCCACCTCACCGGGGGTGACGATGATCAGCATTCTCGACCCGCACCGCGTGGGTTCGCACACCGTCGTCGGTGTGACTGGCGAGCTGGACGTCGCGGGCGCACCGACACTGCGCGACACGCTGCTGGCCCTGCTCAACCGAGGTGCGTCGAGCCTGGTGGTCGACCTGCGGGGGGTGACGTTCATCGACTCGACCGGCGTCGGCAGCCTGCTGCGCATCCACCACCGGCAGAGCCTGCTCGGTGGCGTGGTGCACTTCGTGGCCGACCAGCCGGCCGTGCTGCGGGTGCTGGACCTGATGCAGCTGCGCCGCCGCCTGCACGTCACGCCGACCGTCGCCGATGTCGAGGACTGCTGCCCCGAGACCGCTGCGGTGCGGGTGGGGCTGCCCCGGGTGGCGGCTCCGTAGGCGGTGCCACCTCGACCGGTGAAGCCGCGCGGCCGTCGTGAATGCACAGGGTGACGAGATTCCGTCGAGAACCTCCTGATTTCCCCTTTCGGCCACGCAGAGTGACCGGTGCGGCCTAGCCTGAAGAGGCGGCGCGGGCGGCAGGAGGATGCATGGAGACACGCGACGGTCATGGCGTGCGGGTCGAGCACTCGCCCGACATCGTCATCATGAGCACGCCCGCCGCCGGCTCCTCCTCCGACCGGCCGGAGATCGTGCCCGACCCGCCGGAGCCGTCCCCGGCGCCCCCGCGGCGCCGGCTCGCGATCATCCTGGCCGTCCTGCTTGCCGTGGCGATCGTCGTCACGCTGCTGCTGACACTGCTCGCCGACAGCGACGACGACGTCGTCGCGAGATCCGACGTGGGCACCGTGGCAGATCAGCCCGCCGGGCCTGCGCCGCTCGGCCTGGAGGTGCAGGTGCCGGCCGACCTGGTCGCGGGCCAGGCCGCCCGGCTCGTCGTCCGGTGGAGCGACGGGTCCGGCATCTTCAGCGGCGGGAGCGAGGACTGGGGTGACGGCGTCGCGACCAGCTCGGTCAAGCTGGGCCGGTGCGAGCCGACGGCCGGCGCACCCCCGGCCGCGGCGGGGTCGTATCGCGCGACGCACACGTGGAGCGAGCCCGGGACGTACACCGTGGTGATCGGCGTGTCGACGTACTCCTGCGAGGGCGGCACCATCGCGCAGGAGGAGGCGTCCAAGACGCTGAGGGTCGAGGTCCTCCCGGCCCGCTGAGCGTCCGTCGTCAGAAGCGGAACGGCTTCGGCGGCGCGTTCAGCGTGGCTCGGGGACAGTTCGCGAGGTCCAGGTTGCCGAAGCCGAGGGCCTCGTTGCACAGCGACTCGACGGACCAGCCCTGGGTCGTGCCGTACCGCGTCACGGTCACCCGGTAGATCGTGATCTCGTAGCGGGTGGGAGTGCCGTAGGCGACCTGGATGGTGCCGATGAGCTCGGCGCCGCCGGGGGAGCCGTACCCCTCCCACGGGCGGTCGTACCTGCTCCACAGCGAGGGCTCCGACTGCCAGACCCCGCCGTTCTGGACGTCGCGCAGGGCCAGCTCGACGAGGACCGCGCGCGCCGACTCCTCGGGAACGATCGCTGCCGGGCGGATCACCTCCGAGACGACGCCTTCGTCGTAGGCCTCGGCAATCAGCAGCTCGGGGTTGTGCACGGTTCGCCCTCCGTTGCGGCCTTCGTCGACGCGCGGCTCGGGTCTCCTGCCTCCTGTCCTATCGGCGCGGGCTACCCCGTACTTCAGGAGTGGCGGTCCGGCTGGTGCTGGAGTGACGGATGTGCCATCATCGCTGCAGCACCGCGAGACCGGTTCCGGGCTCCGTGAGGCCGCTGGGGAAGGCGCACCTCACGACCGAGCAAGGAGGAACCGGTGGCGACTCGTGGCGTTGTCTACGTGCATTCCGCTCCGCCCGCGCTGTGCCCGCACGTCGAGTGGGCCATCGGCGGCGTCCTCGACATGCGCGTCACCCTCGACTGGACCCCGCAGCCAGCCTCTCCGGGCATGCTCCGCGCTGAGCTGTCGTGGCAGGCCGAGGCCGGCACCGGCGCCCGCCTGGCCTCCGCCCTGCGCGACTGGATGCAGCTCCGCTTCGAGGTGACCGAGGAGCCGAGCGCCGGGGCCGAGGGCGAGCGGTGGTCCTCCACGCCGGCGCTTGGCCTCTTCCACGCCACGACGGGGGTGCACGGCGACATCGTGGTCCGCGAGGACCGGTTGCGGGCCGCCCTCGCGCGCGCGGCCACCGACCCGGCCACCGATGTGGTCCGCGAGCTGCAGGCCCTGCTGGGCAAGGCGTGGGACGACGAGCTCGAGACCTTCCGGTACGCCGGAGACGGTGCTCCCGTGCGCTGGCTGCACCAGGTCGTCTGACCGTTCCGAGTCGAGGTGGAGCGGCTAGAGCGGGATGTTGCCGTGCTGGCCGCGGGTGGCAGGGGCGGCGGCGATGGCGGCGGCCAGGGCAGAGCGCGTCCGGGTCGGCTCGACGACCTCGTCCACCACACCGATCTCCTGGGCGCGGGCTAGCCCGCCGGCGAGCTTCTCGTGCTCGACCGCCAGCTCCGCCTCCACCTCGCCACGCACGTCCGCCGGCACTTCGGCGAGGCGACGCCGGTGCAGGATCCGCACCGCGGCGACCGCGCCCATGACCGCCACCTCGGCACCCGGCCAGGCGAACACCCGGGTCGCACCGAGCGCGCGCGAGTTCATGGCGATGTACGCGCCGCCGTACGCCTTGCGGGTCACCAGCGTCACCCGCGGCACGGTGGCCTCGGCGAACGCGTGCAGCAGCTTCGCGCCACGCCGCACGACGCCGTCCCACTCCTGGCCGACGCCCGGGAGGTATCCGGGCACGTCCACCACGACGACCATCGGCACGCCGAACGCGTCGCACATCCGCACGAACCGGGCCGCCTTCTCGGCCGAGGCCGAGTCGAGGCAGCCGCCGAGCCGTAGCGGGTTGTTGGCAATGACCCCGATGGTGCGCCCCCCGAGCCGGCCGAGCGTCGTCGTGACGTTCGGCGCCCACTTGGGGTGCAGCTCCAGCGAGCTCCCCTCGTCGAGCAGGTGGTCGACGATCGGGTGCACGTCGTAGGCCCGCTTCGGCGAGTCCGGGAGGTACTCCGACAGGTCACGGTCCTCGACCTGGCCGAGGTCGCGCTGGTCGCCGAGCAGGGCGGCGAGGCGACGGGCCTCGCCGTACGCCGCATCCTGGCTGTCCGCGACGACGTGCACGACGCCGGACCGGCGGCCGTGCGGCTCCGGGCCGCCGAGGCGCAGCGCGTCGACGTCCTCACCGGTGACCGACCGAACGACGTCGGGGCCGGTGACGAACACCCGGCCCTCGGGCCCGAGGATCACGACGTCGGTGAGGGCCGGGCCGTACGCGGCGCCGCCGGCTGCCGGGCCGAGCACCACCGAGATCTGCGGCACCTTGCCGGAGGCCCGGGTCATGATCGCGAAGACCTCGCCCACGGCGTGCAGCGAGACGACGCCCTCGCGCAGCCGGGCACCGCCGGAGTGCCATAGCCCGACGACCGGGCAGCCCTCGGCGAGCGCTCGCTCGTACGCCACGAGGATGACCTTGCAGCCCGCCTCGCCCATGGCGCCGCCCTGGATGGTGGCGTCCGAGCAGAACGCGACCGAGGTCGCCCCGTCGATCCGGCCGATCGCGGCGAGCATCCCCGAGTCGTCCTCGGCGGTGATGAGCTCGACCGTGCCCTCGTCGAAGAGCTGGCGGAGGCGGGTCAGCGGGTTGCGCGGGTCGTCGGACTTGTCGAGCACGACCTTCGCGCCGGGAACCGTCGCCGCCGTCATGCCTCGACCGTCCGGATGGCCAGGGCCACGTTGTGCCCGCCGAAGCCGAACGAGTTGTTCAGGGCCAGCAGCTCGCCGTCGGGCAGCTGCCTCGGCTCGCCGCGGACCACGTCCAGCGAGACGTCGTCGTCGGGGTCTTCGAGGTTCGCCGTCGGCGGAGCCGTCCGGTCGTGCAGCGCAAGGATCGTGGCGATGGCCTCGACCGCTCCAGCGGCGCCGAGCAGGTGCCCCGTCACCGACTTCGTGCTGGTCACGCAGATGTCGTCGGTCGCGTCACCGAGCGCGCGCCGGATCGCCTTCACCTCGGCGACGTCGCCCACCGGCGTGGACGTCGCGTGGGCGTTGATGTGGACGACATCGGAAGGCTGCGCGCCGGCTGCCTTGACAGCGTCGGCCATCGCCCGGGAGGCGCCGGCCCCGACCGGGTCCGGCTGGGCCATGTGGTGCGCGTCGGCGCTGATGCCGGTGCCGGCGATCTCGGCGTAGATCTTCGCGCCGCGGGCACGGGCGTGCTCGAGCGTTTCCAGCACCACCACGCCGGCGCCTTCGCCGAGGACGAAGCCGTCGCGGCCCTTGTCGTACGGCCGGGAGGCCCGCTCCGGCTCGTCGTTGCGGGTCGACAGCGCCTGCATCGCGGCAAACCCCGCCAGCGGCAGCGGGTGGATCGCCGCCTCGGTCCCGCCGGCGGCCACCACGTCCGCGCGCCCGGACCGGATCATGTCCACGGCGTAGGCGATCGCCTCGGCGCCGCTGGAGCAGGCGCTGACCGGGGTGTGCACCCCGGCCCGGGCCGACAGCTCCAGGCCGACGACGGCGGCCGGACCGTTGGGCATGAGCATCGGCACCGTCATCGGCAGCACCCGGCGGGCGCCGCGCTCCTTGAGCGTGTCGTACGCGGCGAGGAGCGTCGTGACGCCGCCGATGCCGGACGCGATGACGACACCCATGCGCTCCGGGTCGACCTCGGGCGAGCCCGCGTCGGCCCACGCCTCGCGCGCGGCGATCAACGCGAACTGGCCGGACCGGTCCATCCGCTTGATCTGCGGGACCGGAAGGACCTCGGACGGGTCGACCGCCACCGGCGCCGCGATGCGCACCGGCAGCATGTCGACCCACTCCTCGGTCAGGGCCTTCACGCCCGACTGGCCGGCCAGCATGGCCGACCAGGTCGACGCGACGTCGCCGCCCAGCGGCGTCGTCGCGCCGAGACCGGTGACCACCACGCGCTGGGAGTCGGTCAGTCGAGAGTCAGTCATGCGGGGTCCCCTCGGAATCGTGAGCGCAGCGAGCGATTTCGTGGGGTGCTCATGTGCTCAGGCACTCGCCTTCTGGATGTAGGCCACCGCGTCGGCGACGGTGGAGAGCCCCTTGACGTCGTCGTCGGGGATGCGGACGCCGAACTTCTCCTCGGCGTTGACCACGATGGTCATCATCGACAGCGAGTCGATGTCGAGGTCGTCGGTGAACGACTTGTCCGGCTGCACGTCGCCCGTGGGGATGCCGGTCTCCTCGTTGACGATCTCCGCGAGACCCTCGAGGATCTCCTGCTCGCTTGCGGCCATCTGGCTCCAGCTCCTCTTCTGCCGTGGGGGTGGTGGTCACGCGCCGGTCGGCGCGCGGGACTAGGGAAGGACGACGACCTGGGCGGCGTAGACCAGGCCCGCGCCGAAGCCGATGAGCAGCGCGGTGTCGCCGCTCTTGGCCTGCCCGGACTCGAGCATCCGCTCCATCGCCAGCGGGATAGAGGCCGCCGACGTGTTGCCGGTCTCGACGATGTCGCGGGCCACCGGCACGTGGTCGGGGAGCTTCAACGTCTTGATCAGGGCGTCGATGATGCGCATGTTCGCCTGGTGCGGGATGAACGCACCGAGATCGGCCGCGGCGACGCCCGCCGCGTCGAGCGCCTTCTGCGCGACCGGGGCCATCTGCCATACCGCCCACCGGAAGACCTTCTGGCCCTGCATCGTGAGGTTGGGGAACTCGACGTTGTGGTCGCGCACGTCGATCCAGGACGCCTTCTGGGTGATCGCGTCGTACTCCGACCCGTCGGACCCCCAGATCGTCGGGCCGATGCCCGGCTCGTCGGACGGCCCGATCACCACCGCGCCGGCGCCGTCGCCGAAGATGAACGCGGTCGAGCGGTCGTAGGAGTCGGTGAAGTCGGACAGCTTCTCGCAGCCGATGACGAGGACGTGCTCGGCGCTCCCGCCGCGCACCATGTCGTGCGCCATCGACACGCCGTAGCAGAAGCCAGCGCAGGCCGCGGAGACGTCGAAGGCCGCCGCGTCTGTCGCGCCGAGCCGGTGGGCCACGTCGGCAGCGGCCGACGGTGTCTGCAGCGGGTGGGTGACGGTGGCGACGATGACGACGCTGACCTGCTCCGGGCGGATGCCCGCGTGGGCGATCGCCTTGCCGGCTGAGGCGAGGCACATGTCGACGACGCTCTCGTCCGGCGCGGCCCAGCGCCGGCTCTCGATGCCCGAGCGCTCCCGGATCCACTCGTCGGAGGAGTCGATGCGCTCGCAGATCTCCGCGTTGGTCACGACCCGTGCCGGGCGGTAGCCGCCGACACCGAGGATCCGCGCGTGCTGCGCCCCCTGTGGGGGTTGGATGGTGCCCATCAGTGCCCCACCGCCTCGGGGTGCAGCCGGACGATCGGCTGGCCGGGCGAGACCGGGTCGCCGTCCTCCACCAGCCACTCCACGACCGTGCCGCCGTGCGGCGCCACCACCGGCAGCTCGTCGCGCAGGCTCACCAGCGTGCCGACCGCGTCGCCGGCGTCGAGCAGCGTGCCGACCGGGAGGTCGACCACGCGAATCGTGCCCTTGGCGGGCGCGACCAGCATTCGCCAGGTCGGGGAGTCGTCCTGAGGCGCGGCCTTGCCGTGCCGGGCCACCAGGTCACGGGCCGCGTCGAGGTCGTCCGGCGTCTTGAGCGCGACGGTCTCGACACCGGGCAGCGCCCGC
>DASVBQ010000010.1:0-2224 GCA_036375795.1 Actinomycetes bacterium | reverse complement strand
TCAACGGCGCCGCGGTGGGCGCCGGTCTGGCGGTGGCGCTGGCCTGCGACCTGCGGTACGCCGCGGAGGACGCCCGGCTCGGGGTCCCGTTCACCGCGCTCGGTATGCATCCCGGCATGGCGACGACCTGGCTCCTGCCGGAGGTCGCCGGGCTCGCCGTGGCCCGCGAGCTGCTGCTCACGGGTCGGATGGTGACCGGCGCGGAGGCGGCGGCGATGGGGCTGGTCAACCGGGCCGTTCCCGCAGGTCAGGCGCTGGACGAGGCACTGTCCGTGGCCGCGGCGGTGGCCGCGACCGCACCGGTGGCGAGCCGGCTGACCAAGCGCGCGCTCGCGTCCGGGGGGCACGCCACCTTCGAGGCGGCCCTCGAGTGGGAGGGTCTGGCCCAGCCGGTGACGCTGGCCTCGGAGGACCTCCAGGAGGGCCTGCTGGCCCAGCGCGAGCGGCGCTCACCGCGCTTCACCGGCCGCTGACCGGCTGCTCACGACGAAAGCCCCCGGACCGCTCGTCCGGACCGCTCGCCTTCCCCTTGCGAGCGGGCCGGCCGGTCGTCCCGGGGGCTTCGTCGCGAAGGACGCTAGGAGCGGCCCGTGCGGGCAGTCAACGGAACCGCCCCGATCTCCTCTTTTCGGGTGTGGACAGCCGTGTGGAGACCGTGGGGACGGGGCGGGGTGTCGCTGTGGAGCAGCTGCCGACGGGCCTGTGGACACGGGTGTGGATCACCGTACGAAACGCCGCTGACCTGCGACGATGTCGTCCACCGGCTGTGGACGGGAGAAAGTCGCTAGCGTTTCGGGCATGTCCCTGCGGCGCGCACCCGAGCACGGCGACCAGCCGTCGCTGCCCGGGATGGCCGGGGCCGCGGCGGAGGGATCCCCGACCGCCCGGCCGGGTAGGCAGCCGCCCACGCCGGCCGAGAGCGTGGACGTCCGCCGCAGCGCTCGCCGCCGCCGCACGGTCTCGGCCTACCGCGACGGGGACCGCACCGTGGTGCTGATCCCGGCCCGGATGAGCCGGGCCGAAGAGCGCCGCTGGGTGTCGGTGATGCTGGAGCGTCTGGACCGCCAGGACGCCCGGCTTCGCCCGAGCGACGACACGCTGATGGCCCGGGCCAACGACCTGTCCCGCCGGTTCCTCGACGGGCGGGCTCGGCCGGCGAGCGTGCGCTGGGTGACCAACCAAGGCAGCCGCTGGGGCTCGTGCACCCCGGTCGACGCCTCGATCCGGCTGTCCACCCGGCTGCAGGGCATGCCGTCCTGGGTCGTCGACTACGTGCTGGTCCACGAGCTGGCGCACCTGCTCGTCCCAGGGCACGGGCGTGACTTCTGGGCGCTCGTGGACCGCTTCCCGCGCACCGAGCGCGCCCGGGGCTACCTCGAGGGCGTGTCCGCGACGGCAGGTCTCGGCCTGTCCGACGAGGCGGACGAGACCTCCGACGACGCCGACGACGCAGACGAGTCCGACGGCTTCCTCGATGCCGACGACGTGGTCGGCCCGGAGGCCGGGGCCGACCGGTGACCCGCCGGGTGGTGGGCGTGCTGGCCCAGCCGGGCGGCTACCCGCCGGGTGCGGTGCGTACCGCGATGGCCGAGGACGTCTACGAGACGGTCGCCGGGCTCGAGCTGGTCGAGCCGGCACTGCTCTTCGCCGAGGGCGACCCCGACACCGACGCGCTGGAGGCGCTCACCTGGCCGGGCACGCCGGTGCTGCGGCTGCCCGGAGACGACCGACCTGACCTGCTCCCGGCCGCGCTGCGCGCCCTCGAAGGCCTCGGCGCCGACCAGGTCACCGCGGTGGCCGCCGACGCGCCGGACCTCCCGGGCCTGCTCGTCGGCACGCTGCACCGCGGCCTGGGCTCGGCCGACGTTGCGGTGCTGCCGTGCGCCGGAGGGGGCCTGGTCGCGCTGGCGACCCGCGTGCCGGTGCCGGACTGGGTCGCCGGCACGCGAGTCGGTCTCGACCTGTCGGACGCGGTGGCCCGGCTCCGGACCGCCGCGCCCCGGCGTACCGCCGTCTCGATCGGCCCGGGATGGCATCGCGTGCGCTCGGTCGCCGACCTGTCCGCCCTCGACCCCGGCCTCGAGGGCTGGGAGGTCACCCGCGCGGCGCTGGCGCGGTGAGTGCTGCGCGGGCCCGGGCGACCAGCCGCCCGATGTCCGCCACCGTCTCGGGCGGCAGCTCGTCGACCGCGAACCAGGCCACGTCGTGCGACTCGTCGCTCACG
>DASVBQ010000004.1:0-18680 GCA_036375795.1 Actinomycetes bacterium | reverse complement strand
CACGGTGTCGACCAGCCCGCTCTCGTAGGCGAGGACCTGCTGGGTGCGCAGGGCGAGCCGGGCGGACTTCCGGGTGGGCAGCGCGATCGCCTCGTCGTACGCGTTGGTGTGCAGCGACTGCGTGCCGCCGGCCACCGCGCCGAGCGCCTGGATCGCGACCCGGACCAGGTTGACCTCGGGCTGCTGCGCGGTGAGCTGGACCCCCGCGGTCTGGGTGTGGAAGCGCAGCATCAGCGACTTCGGATTCTTCGCGCCGAACTCGTCGCGCATGATCCGGGCCCACATCCGCCGGGCCGCACGGAACTTCGCGATCTCCTCGAGCAGCGTGGTGCGCGCGACGAAGAAGAAGGACAGCCGCGGCGCGAAGTCGTCCACGGAGAGGCCGGCGGCCAGCGCCGCGCGGACGTACTCCTTGGCGTTCGCCAGGGTGAACGCCACCTCCTGCGCCGGCGTCGCCCCGGCCTCGGCCATGTGGTAGCCGGAGATGGAGATCGTGTTCCAGCGTGGGATCTCCTTGTGGCAGTACGCGAAGATGTCGCTGATCAGCCGCAAGGACTGCTTCGGCGGGTAGATGTAGGTCCCGCGGGCGATGTACTCCTTCAGCACGTCGTTCTGGATCGTCCCCGTCAGCTTGGCCGGCTCGACCCCTTGCTCCTCGCCGACCAGCTGGTACAGCAGCAGCAACAACGCCGCAGGGGCGTTGATCGTCATCGACGTCGACACCTCGCCCAGCGGGATGCCGTCGAAGAGCGTGCGCATGTCCTCGACCGAGTCGATTGCGACCCCGACCTTCCCCACCTCGCCGTGGGCGACCGGGTCGTCGGAGTCGTAGCCCATCTGGGTCGGCAGGTCGAAGGCGACCGACAGCCCGCCGGTTCCGGCCTCCACCAGCCGGTGGTAGCGCTCGTTGGACTCCGTCGCCGTCCCGAACCCTGCGTACTGCCGCATGGTCCACGGCCGGCCGGTGTACATCGTCGGGTAGACCCCGCGGGTGAACGGGTACGCACCCGGCTCGCCGAGCCGCTGCTCCGGATCGAAGTCCTTCAGTGCCTCCGGCCCGTACACCGGCTCGATCGGCAGACCGGACTCCGACTCGCGTGCCATGCCGGGATGCTAACGCCCGGCTCAGCTCCAGAAGTCGTCGGAGATGTACTGGTCGCCCACGGTCCACCACGCCTCGGTGACCTGCCCGTCCCGGACGTGGCACACCACCAGTGCGTGGTCGTCGAGCGCCTTGCCGCCGCGGCGGGCCGTCACGCCGTACGCCGCGAAGACGTGCTGGTCGTTGCCGACGACGTCGTGCAGGTCGATGGTGAACGTGCCGCCGCTGAGCTCGTTCACCCGGCCGAGGTAGCCCAGGATCTCGTCGACGCCCTTGTGGCTTCCGGACAGGGGGCTGCGACCGGGCACGTGCCAGACGGAGTCCGCGGCCAGGACCCGCCGCAGCGTGTCCATGTCGCCGGCCGCGAAGGCTGCGAACCCGTCGCGGACGACCTGCTCGTTCGGGTGTGTCATGACCGGTCCTCTCTGCGTGGGCTCGTCGGCACCCTCTGATCTACTCCGCGGCGCACCCTGCGCCAACCCCTCCGGCCTCTGTCCTGATCATCGCGGGCGGATGGGGACGCACGGGCCTGCCGCGCTCAAGACCCGCGGGCTGACACACCGATCATCTTCGTACGACCACACGATGACCGCCCGGCACTAGCCTGATCCGCGATGAGACGAGGCCCCAGCTCCCCCATGACGACCCGCCTGCCGCTGGCCGCACTCGCCGGGGTGCTCGTCGTCGGTCTCAGCGCCCCGGCCGTCTCCGCCACGTCCTCCACCCCCCGCACAGTGGGGGGCGACCGGCTCGCCAGCAGCGGCCTGGTGATCGACGCCACGGGCGCGGCGCCGCTGCCCAAGGTGCGTGCCGCCTCCTGGGTGCTGGCCGACCTGGACACCGGCGAGGTCCTGGCGGCGAAGAACCCGCACGGCCGCCTGCGTCCGGCCAGCACGCTGAAGATCCTCACCGCGCTGGCGGTCGCGCCGCGGCTCGAGACGGATGCCGTCTACACCGCCCAGTGGGAGGACGCCAACGCCGAGGGCAGCCGGGTGGGGCTCGTGCCGGACGCGACCTACACGGTCCACAACCTGTTCGAGGCGCTGTTCCTCGTGTCCGGCAACGACGCGGCCAACGCTCTGGCCAACGCAGCGGGCGGCGTCGACCAGACCGTCGAGGCGATGAACCGCACCGCGGCGGACCTCGGGGCGCTGGACACCACGGCTCGCAACCCCAGCGGGCTGGACGCGCCCGGGCAGTACAGCTCGGCGTACGACCTGGCCGTGCTCGCGCGCGCGGCCATGGCACGCGAGGACCTTCGCGCCTACGCCGCCACGGTGAAGTCGCAGTTCCCCGGCAAGATGCCGCGGGCCGGGAAGGTGCGCAAGACCTACGAGATCTACACGCAGGACCGGCTGCTGCTGAACTACCGCGGCGCCCTCGGGGTGAAGACGGGCTGGACCACCAAGGCACGCGGCACCTTCGTCGGTGCAGCGACCCGCGGTGGCCGGACGCTGGTCGCCACGGTCATGCACACCGACTTCGACGCGTGGCGCGAGTCGGCGGCCCTGCTGACCTGGGGTTTCCGCAACGCCGGGCTGGCGACACCGGTCGGCACCCTCGATGCCGTCGCCCACGACGAGGCGGGTGCCACCGAGGCTGTCGGCCCGAAGGCCGCGAAGGAGTCCACCGCCTCCGGGGCCGTGCCGGACGGCGGCAGCCGCCCGTGGTGGGTCGAGCTGGTCGTGGTCATGGTGGGGGTCGTCGCCCTCCTGCGGGCCCGGGTGCTGCTCCTGCGACGCCTGCGAAGAGCGAGGTCCCGGCGCAACCGCCCGCTGCCTCAGCTCCGAGACCGGCGCCGGGAGACCACCGTCGCGGCGGCTGCCCCGAGACCGGCGGCCACCGCGGCCCTGCCCCAGCCGGCCCCGCCGGACGGCGGCGAGCCGGCCACCGCACCGGCCACCGGCACCGCCTCGTAGTCGGCGGGAGCCACCACGGTCACCGGCTCCGTGGCCGAGGCCAGGCCGGTGTTCCGACCGGCGCCGGCGTCACCCGCCGGAGAAGGTTCGAGCGAGTAGGGCTGGGTGGCGGTCCATGCCGCGGCGAGCACGATCAGCCGGGAGTTGAGGTAGATCCAGACGAGCAGCCCGACCACCACGCCGAACGTCGCGTAGAGCGGGTTCTCCGTGGTGCGCGACAGGAAGTAGGTGCCGCCCAGCTTGAGCACCTCGAACCCGACGGCCGCGAGAACGGCACCGGAGCGGACCTGTCGCCAGGGCACCTGCGCGCCCGACAGCCGGGACAGCAGGATCGCGAAGATCACGACGTCGACGCCGAGCGCCAGCGCCACGGACAGCACCTTGAGCAGGACGGTCGCTGCGAGCGAGTCCTCGAGCCCGACCAACTCGAGGACGTACGAGGTGGCCGCGGTGGCCAGGCTGGACACCATCAGCGACAGGAGCAGGCTGATCCCCAGCATCACGAGGACGGCGACGTCGACGAGCTTCTTCTTCAGGAAGCCGATCGAGAGGTCGTCGGTGCCGAAGACCCGACGCAGGCTGTCCCGCAGCGCGTCCAGCCAGCCGAGGCCGGCGTAGGCGAGACCGAGCAGCGCGATGAGCCCGGCGCCCGCCTTGGCGTCGATGACGTCCTGGATGTCGATCTGGCCCGGGCCGGTACCGACCAGGCTCGGGAAGGCGCCCTCCACCGCTTCGGTCACGCGTTCCTGCGCGTCCGGGTAGATGTCGCTGACGTAGCCGAGGAGGGAGAAGCCAAGCGCCAACAACGGGAAGAACGACAGGAAGCCGTAGTAGGTGACCGCCGCGGCGAGTCGGCTGCCGAGCACCTCGCTGTGCCGGTCGTACGCCCGGACGGAATGGTCGACCCACGGCCGGCGTGAGCGGACGCCGCGCAGCCGCTCCTTGACCCGGTCGGCAGCCTTCATCACGTACCCGCCCTTCCCCGGGCAGGTGGACCGCTACACCCCGTCGGGGTGTGGCCCGGGGAGCGGGAGCCCGAGGGGGAAGTCCCGCTGTGGGCGCCAGACGCGGTCCGGCCCGTGCTCGTACAGACTGAAGCCCCAGACGTTGAAGCGCACGTCATAGCTGGCCATCTCGTCGAACGCGCGGGTGAGCACGTCGCGCGGCAGGTCGTGCGCGATGGTGACGTGCGGGTGGTACGGGAAGGTCAGGTCCCGGGCCAGTGGGCCCGAGCGCACCTTCGACTCGACCCGCTCGCAGTTACTGATGCCGAGCACGACCGAGACGAAGACCACCGGAGAGACGGGGTGGAACGTGCCGGTCCCGCGAAGGTGGATCTCGAAGGGCTGCTCGGACTCCGCGATCGTCCTCAGGTGCTTCTCGATCCGGTCGAGGTCGTCCGCATCCACCTCGGTCGGTGGCAGCAGCGTGATGTGGGTCGGGATCGAGCCGGCCAGCGAGTCGCCGTAGCTCTCGCGCACCCGCTGCAGGTCGGCGCCGTGCGGCTCCGGGATCGCGATCGCCACGCCGATGGTGCGAGTGGTCACGACCCACGGCCCCCTGCCGTGCCGCCAGGAAGGAAGCCGATCTTGTCATAGGCGTCGGCCAGCGTGCGGGCGGCGACCTCCCGAGCCCGGGCGGCTCCCCGCGCCAGCACGGCGTCCAGCATCGCCGGATCGTCGAGGTACTCGCGGACCCGCTCCTGGAACGGCGCGACGAACTCGAGGACTGCCTCGACCACACCCTTCTTCAGGTCGCCGTACCCGCTCCCGGCGTAGCGGGCCTCGAGGTCGGCGATGCTCTCGTCACCGACGGCGGAGTGGATGGCGAGCAGGTTGCTGACACCCGGCTTGTCGACGGGGTCGAACCGGATGTCCCGGCCCGTGTCGGTCACCGCGCTCTTGATCTTCTTCTCGATCACCTTCGGGTCGTCGAGCACCCACACGCAGCCGCTGCCGCCGATGCTCTTGCTCATCTGCTTGTCGACGATCTGCAGGTCGTAGATCTTCGCCGTCTCCTTGAGGATGTGCGGCTCGGGCACCACGAACGTCTCGCCGAAGCGACTGTTGAACCGCTGCGCCAGGTCCCGGCTGAGCTCGAGGTGCTGACGCTGGTCCTCGCCGACCGGGACCCGCTCGGGCCGGTACAGGAGGATGTCGGCGGCCTGCAGCACCGGGTAGGTGAACAGCCCCACGGACGCGCGGTCGGAGCCGCCGCGTTGGGACTTGTCCTTGAACTGGGTCATCCGGCTGGCTTCGCCGAACCCGGTGAGGCATCCCAGCACCCACTGGAGCTGGGTGTGCTCAGGCACATGGCTCTGCACGAACAGCGTCGCCCGCTCGAGGTCGACCCCGGCGGCCAGGAACTGCGCCGCCGTGATCCGGGTGCGGTCGCGCAACCGCGCCGGCTCGTGCTCGACCGTGATCGCGTGCAGGTCCGCGACGAAGTAGAAGACGTCGTAGTCGTCCTGCAGGGCCACCCACTGCCGCAGCGCGCCCAGGTAGTTGCCGAGGTGGAGCGAGTCGGCCGTGGGTTGCATGCCGGACAGGACGCGGGCGCGTGACATGGCGGTCATTGTGCCAGTCGGCCCGGATCCTCCTCGTGGTCCACCGTCTGCTCCTGCCCCTCGGCCGCGGCCTCCTCGGGCGCCGGGCTCAGCCGTACGCGGGCGATCCGCCGGCCGTCGAGCTCGGTGACCGTGAAGCGCTGCCCCAGGGCCACCACGCTCTCGCCGAGCTCCGGGAGCCGGCCGAGCTCGTTGATGACGAAACCAGCGACCGTCTCGTACGGCCCCTCCGGGAGCTCCAGGCCGGTGCGCTCCTCGAAGTCCTCGAGGTTGAGCAGCCCGTCGACCTCGATCTCGCCGCCGCGGAGGTCTCGCGCCGGCTCCTCGGCCACGTCGTACTCGTCGTGGATCTCGCCGATGACCTCCTCCAGGAGGTCCTCGAGGGTGACGATGCCGTCGGTGCCGCCGTACTCGTCGACGACGATCGCCAAGTGGTGGCCCTCGCGGCGCATCTCCGACATCGCCGAGAGCACCTTCTTGGTGCCCGGCATCATCTTCAGCTCGCGGGCGATCTCGCCGACCCGCACCGATCGGCCGGCGATCTCCGGCGAGAACAGGTCACGCACGTGGACGAAGCCGATGACGTCGTCCTGCGACCCCCGGACCACCGGGTAGCGGCTGTGCGGGTTCGTCGCCGACAGCCGGGTTGCCTTGTAGACCGGCATGTTCGCGTCGAGGAAGTCGACCTCGGTACGCGGCACCATGACCTCGTGCAGCTGGCGCTCGCCGGCCTCGAAGACGTCTTCGATGAGCTTGCGCTCCTCGTGGCCGAGCGTCTCGTGCGCGGCCACGATGTCTCGCAGCTCCTCCTCCGAGATCGTCTCTCGCGACGCGCGGGGGTCCCCCCCGAGCAGCCGGACGACGGCGTCGGTGGACCGGGACAGCAGCCAGATCACCGGGCGCGAGACCCGGGCCAGCCGGTCGAGCGTCGGGGCGGCAAGCAGCGACAGGCGCTCGGCCCGCTGCAGGGCGATCCGCTTGGGCGCCAGCTCGCTGATGACCAGCGAGAGGTAGGTGATGAGCAGCGTGACGATGATGAACGCAACCCAGTAGGCGGCGTTCTCGGTGAGCCCCCAGCCCTCCAGGACGGGTGCGAGGTCGTCGGCGAAGGCCGAGGCGCCGAACGCCGCCGAGAGGAACCCGGCCAGGGTGACACCGATCTGCACGGCCGCCAGGAAGCGGTTCGGGTCGGCGTGGAGGGCGGCCACCTTCTCGCCCCGGCGGCCGCGCTGGGCGAGACTGCGGACCTGCCCCTCGCGCAAGGACACGAGGGCGATCTCCGAGCCGGCGAAGAAGGCGCCGACCAGGAGGAAGAACAGCACGAGCAGGGCGTTGGCGAGCGTCGCGTTCACGGCGTACCGCCGGGGTCAGGGCGGTACGCCGGACTAGAGCAGCCGTCCATGGCAGGAAGACTAGACGAAACGGGGCGGACCACCCTCCCCGTCGCTCGGGCGTCAGACCGCGCGCAGGTGCAGGACCAGGGCCTGCTCCGGGCCGAGGACCGGCATCGGCAGCCCAACCCGGCCCAGGAACCGCGCGGGCAGCACGACGTCCTCCTCCTGCATCCACGCCGGCGGCCGGTTCTGCTTCAGGAACGGGTCGCCGCCCGTGTCGACGACCGTGACGCGGTAGCTGTTGTCCGGGTCGAGCCCCGGGACCTGGGCAGGCGGCGGGATCTCGGTCGCCGACGTGGCCAGCGCGACGTAGGCGACGAGTGCCTCGGTCCGGTCGGCCGCGACCACGCCGTGCACGACCGCCGAGGAGTCTGGGTGGTCGCCGTGCACGACGTCCCCGGTGTGCAGCAGGTCGCGGTGCCGCCGGTACGTCGACACAAGCCGAGCCAGCGCGGACCGCTCGACCTCGTCGAGCGAGGCGATGTCCCACTCGATGCCGAAGTGGCCGAACAGCGCGATGGCACCGCGGAAGGACAGCCCGTGGGTGCGCCCGGTGGTGTGAGCCGTGGTCGGACCGACGTGTGAGCCGACCAGCTCCGGCGGCAGGAGCAGCTGGGTCCACCGCTGGATGGTCGCCCGCTCCAGCGCGTCGTTGCAGTCGCTGGTCCAGACCCGGTCGGTGCGGGCGAGGATGCCGAGGTCGACCCGCGCACCGCCGGACGCACACGACTCGATCTCGACACCCGGGTGCCTGGCCCGCAGAGAGTCGAGCAACCGGTAGACGGCGAGGGTCTGCGCGCGGGCGGCGGGGCGGCCCCGGTGGCCGGCGTCGACGAGGTCCCGGTTGTGGTCCCACTTGAGGAAGCCGATGTCGTACTCGGTCAGCAGCGCGTCGAGGCAGTCGTGGATGTACTGCCACGCCTCCGGCACCACCAGGTCGAGCACCTGCTGGTGCCGCCAGCTGACGGGCAGGTCGTGGACGTCCTCCGTCGCGCGCAGCACCCAGTCGGGGTGGGCCCGGTAGAGGTCGGAGTCGACGTTGAGCATCTCCGGCTCGACCCACAGGCCGAACTCCATGCCGAGCCCGCGGACGTGCTCGACCAGCGGCCCGAGTCCCTGTGGCCACACCGCGGGGTCGACCGTCCAGTCGCCCAGCCCGGCCCGTTCGTGCCGCCGGTGCATGAACCAGCCGTCGTCGAGCACGAACCGCTCCACGCCGACCTCGGCAGCGACGTCGGCCAACCCGGCGAGCCGGTCGAGCCGGTGGTCGAAGTAGACGGCCTCCCAGGTGTTGAGCACCACCGGCCGGGGCGTGCGCGGATGACGGGGCCTGGCCCGGATGCTTCGGTGTAGCCGCGCGCTCAGCCCGTCGAGTCCTTCGTCGGACCAGGCGGCGTGCACGGTGGGGGTGGCGTACTCCTCACCCTGCCGGAGCACCAGCTCGCCGGGCTGGAGCAGCTCGGCCAGACCCACGACCGCGCGACCGTCGGGGCGGCGCTCGGCGTAGGACAGGTGGTTGCCGCTCCACCCGAGATGCGCGCCCCAGACCTCGCCGGACCGGTTGCCGAACCCGGCCGTCCCCGCGACGAGAAGCAGTGTCGCGTCATGGCCCGTGCGGCCGCTGCGCGACTCGCGCAGCCAGGTGCCCTGGGCGGTGAAGGCGTGCCGCTGGGGGTGCCGCTCGCGCGACCAGCGGCCGGCGAGGTCGAGCAGCTCGACGGCGCGATGCGGCACCGGCAGCAGGACACCCAGCCGGTCCAGCCGGTAGGTGTCGTCGGCGACGTTGCGCAGGACATGGCCCACCGTGAGCACGCCGTGGTCGTCGAGGGCGAGCGTGCTGGCCAGGGTCAGACCGCCGGCCGGGTCCGCGCATCGCACGGTGACGCTCCACCCGTCCTGGGTGACGTCCTCGAGCTCCCAGCGCGGCGACCAGCGTCGGCCGGAGTGGGAGCCGAGCAGCCCTGGTGTGAGCAGGCCGGTGCCGAGCAGCGTCGTCGGGAGCGGCACGTCCACCGCGCTGTGCGGCACGGGCCGCGCCCAGGCAGCCGCCACGGGCAGCTCGTCTCCCAGGTCGGGGCCCCAGTGCAGCATCGAGGGGACTCCGACGCCCGAGCAGTCGAGCAGGACCGAGACCCCGTCACGCCGCAGGTGCACCAGCTGCTCGCCGGTCACCGGCTACCTCCCGGCGTACGGCAGGTGTGGCTGCGCCTCATCCCTTCGTCGCGCCGAGGGTCAGGCCGGAGACGAACTGCTTCTGCAGCACGAAGAACACGATGAGCGGCGGGAGCGCGACCACGATCGACCCGGCGGCCACCAGGTTCACGTCGGTGAAGAACTGGCCCCGCAGGTTGTTCAGCGAGCTGGTGATCGGGAACTTGTCGCCGCTCTGCAGGAACGCGGTCGCCCAGAAGAACTCGTTGTAGATCCACGTCACCTGGAGCGTGGCGAGCGCGGCCAAGGGCGGTCGGCACAGCGGCAGGGTCAGCTGCCAGAACTGCCGGAGCACGGACGCTCCGTCCACCTGCGCCGACTCGTAGAGCTCCCTGGGCAGGGTCTTCATGTAGTTGCTGAGCACGAACGTGCAGAACCCGGTCTGGAACGCGGTGTTGACCAGGATCAGGGCCCAGTAGCTGTTGAGCATCTCGCCCGAGTCGCTCATGAACTCGGGCAGCGGGATCTCGCGGAACATCCGGTAGAGCGGGATGAGCAGAGCCTGCTGGGGCAGCAGGTTGGCCGCGAGGAAGATGCCGAGCAGGGTCAGGTTGAACCTGAAGCTGAATCGGGAGAGCACGAATCCCATGCACGAGGACAGGAAGAGCGTCAGCACCACTGCCGGCACCGTGACGTAGAGCGTGTTGATGAACTTCTCGGTGAAGTCGGCCCGCTCCCACGCCGTCGTGTAGTTGTCGAAGGTCCAGCCACCGAAGGACAGGTAGCCGTGCTCCTGGGTGTACTGGTAGCGGCGCAGGCTCTGCAGGATCGTGTAGAACAGCGGGAACAGCCAGAGCAGCGACATCACGATCAGGAAGCCGTGCAGCAGGTAGCGCCTGCCCTTCGGCTTCTTCGCCCGCTGCGGCGCGGGGCGCTCGGCCTCGACCGGCGTGGTGGTGGCCGTGGCGCTCATCGCTGCTCCTCCTTCATGACGATGCGTAGGTAGATCACGACGAAGACGGAGGAGATGGCGAGCATGATCGTCGCCAGCGCCGAGCCGAAGCCGATGCGGCTTGCCTCGCCCACGATGTTGGAGAAGACCAAGGTCGAGAGCAGCTCGAGTCCGTTGCGGCCCTTGTTGACCACCCAGACGATGTCGAAGGCCCGCAGCGCCTCGATGAAGGTGATGACGAGCACGATGATGTTGATCGGTCGCATCACCGGGAACACGATCCGGAAGAACGTCTGGGTCTCGGTCGCGCCGTCCACCGTGGCGGCTTCGCGCAGTGACGGGTCGACGGCTTTCAGCCCGGCGAGGTAGAGCAGCATGATGTAGCCGGTCGTCTTCCAGCAGACCGCCACCAGGACGGCCCACAGGTTGACGCTCGGGTCGCCGTACCAGTCGGTCGTGCCGCCGGTGACCTCGTTGATGAGGCCTTGGTCCCGGGAGTAGATGAGCTGCCACATGAAGCCCACGAGAGCCAGGGAGAGCACGACCGGGATGAAGAACGACGACTGGTAGAACCGGCTGCCGCGGATCTCCTTGTCGAGCAGCACGGCGAGGAAGACCCCGAGCGGGATGGGGACCATGAAGAGCGCCAAGAGCCAGATCAGGTTGTGCTTGATGGCCGGGTCGAACGGCGGGTAGATCGTGAAGATGTTCTTGTAGTTCTCGGTGCCGATCCACTCGATCGTGTCGATCCCGCCGATCCCTTCCCATCGGCTGAACGACAGCACGACGGAGAGAATGCCCGGCAGCCAGACGAGCCAGAGGACGAGAGCGGTGGGAACCACCACCATGAGGGTCACGACGATCCGGTCGCCGGTCGAGAGCCGGGTGCCGAGCTTGCGGGGCTTGACCCGGCGCGGGGTGGCGGCGCCGGTCTCGGCGTCGGGAGCGGGAACGGCGGGTGGAGCCTGAGGGGCCATGAACCCATCACTCCTTGTCGCGAGTGCAGCGGACGGAGCAAGGAGGCTCCGGGCGCGAAGCGTCACCGCCGACGATCCGCGCCCGGAGCCCACCAGTCAACAGATCAGATGAAGATCGCCTTCTTCTGCTCCTCGATGCTCTTGGTGAGCCCGTCGATGTCGTCCGGGTTCTTGATGAACTCCTGCAGCGAGGGGATCATCACGGTGGAGGCGAAGTCCGGCCGCGTGTCGCGATCGAGGAACTGGGCGATCGACGCTTGCTGCGCGATGAACTCCGCCGCCTTCTGCTGGATCGGCTGCAGCCCGCTGACGTCAGCCTCGGAGTTGGCCCAGATCAGCGGGAAGCCTGCGTCGTTCTGGGCCTTGGCGGCCTCCGCCGACCCGCAGTAGGTGAGGAAGTCCTTCGCCCCGTCCTCGTTCTCGGGGTCGGCCGACATGCAGTAGCCGTCGATCGGGGCGTCGATGGCGTCGGCGCCGATCGTGGAGTCGATCTCCGGGAAGTTGAAGAAGTCGACGTCGTCGCGCTCGTCCTCGGGGAACTGCTCGAACATGAACAGGCCGAGGAAGTACATCCCTGACTCGTTGGCGACCACCGTCTGCGCCGCCTCCTCCCAGTCACGCCCGAGCGGGTCCGCCTGGTGGTACGGAAGCAGCTCGCGCCAGGTCTCGAAGACCTTCTTGACCTCGGCGGAGTCCCACGCCTCCTCGCCGGCCATCAGGTTGATGTGGAAGTCGTAGCCGTTGAGCCGCATGTTCAGGATGTCGAAGGTCCCCATCGCGGGCCAGCCCTGCTTGTCGGCGAACGCGAACGGGGTCAGCCCGTCGGACTGCATCTGCTTGGCCAGCGTGATCATCTCGTCGTAGGTCGTCGGTGGCTGGTAGCCCCGCTCGTCCCAGAACGACTTGCGGTAGAAGACGGCCCAGGGGTAGTTGGAGTCCGGGACGAAGTACTGCTTGCCGTCCGCTCCGGTGGACGCCTTCTTGAAGGCGTCGCCGTAACCGCTGAGGTTCTCCCACACGTCGCTGATGTCGCCGATCAGCTCCCGCTCGGCGAAGAACTGCATCCGGTAGCCCGCGAACCACGAGAACACGTCGTCCGGGTTGCCCTGCAGGTAGTTGTTGATGTTCTCCTGGAAGGTGTTGTGGTCGACCGCGTTGATCTTGACCTTGAGCCCCGACTCCTTCTCGTACGCCGCGACCAGGGCGTTGCGCCGTTGCTGGGGGACGTCTCCGCCGGCCTCGTTGGAGCCGAACGTCACGGTGCCGGTCGGCTTGCCGCCTCCGCCGCCGCCGTCACCCTCGTCGTCGCCACCGCAGGCGGCGAGCAGCGTCGGCAGCGACAGTGCGGCTCCGGCGCCGAGGGCTCCCTTCAGGAAGCCGCGGCGGCCGACACCTGCGGCCACCGACGGTGGGATGAGGCTGGCGAGGTACGCGGCCTCGGACTCGGGCTTGGACATGTCCCCTCCTCGAGGGCAATCAGGCAGGCAGAACACGTTCGCACAGATTCCAACAGCGATTGCGCACACAGTGACGCGGGTCACACGACGCTGTCAATAGCCTCCACGTAACTTCTCGGCAACGTGCGGTACGCCCGGGCAGGCTAGTCTCACGATCGTCGGGCCGGCAGGGTCGTTGGTCCCGTCCTGGCCGCGAACTCGTCCGGCTTCTCGTCGCCGAGCGATGGTGCGTTGGATTCTGTTGACTTTTCCCCCGACCTGCCTCAGGCTTCGCTGGCATGAGCGCCTGGCCGCACTCCTTGGCCGGCATCGCCCACGGCCGTGACTGTCCCGCCGACCCCGTCCGCGTCGCGGCCGGCTCGGTCGCGGTGGTCCGGGAGGAGGTGGCGTAGCGGTGCTCGCGCGGGAACGCCAGTCCTACATCGTCGAACGGATCCGCGAGCGGGGGGCGGTCCGGGTCAGCGACCTGACGCGCGAGCTGGCCGTCTCGGACATGACCGTCCGGCGCGACCTCGACCGGCTGGCCAAGCTGGGCCTGCTCGACAAGGTGCACGGCGGCGCGACGGCGCCAGGCCGCAACAGCACCGACGAGCCCGGCTTCGAGACCAAGTCGGCCCGGGAGCGCACCGAGAAGGACGCCATCGCCCAGCTCGCCGTGACGCTGGTCCGGCCCGGCTTCGCGGTCGGTCTCTCCGCCGGCACGACGACCTGGACCCTGGCGCACCGGCTGCTCGACGTACCCGGCATCACGGTCGTGACGAACTCCGTGCAGATCGCCACCGTCTTCTACCAGAACCCGCGCGCCGACCAGACGGTCGTGCTCACCGGGGGTGTGCGCACCCCGTCCGACGCGCTGGTCGGGCCGATCGCCGTCGCGGCGCTGCGGTCGCTGAACCTGGACATCGTCTTTCTCGGCGTGCACGGCATGGACGAACGCACCGGCTTCAGCAGCCCGAACCTCCTCGAGGCCGAGACCAGCCGCGCGCTGGCCGACGCGGGGCGGCGGCTCGTGGTGGTGGCCGACCACACCAAGTGGGGTGTCGTCGGCATCAGCACGATCGCGGAGCTGGAGGACGCGGACGTGGTGGTCACCGACGCGGGCCTGCACCCGGACGCCGTCGCGGTGCTGACCGACCGGGTGGGCGACGTGCTCGTCGCGCCGACGCAACCGGCACCGCTGACGGGGGTCTCATGAGACGCACGGCGACGCGGCTCGCCGACGGCCGCGAGATCATCTACTTCGACGCCGACGACTCGCGTCCGGACCGGCTGGTCGAGGACCGTCGCGACCTCGGCCCCACCAGCACCGCGTCCGAGATCCGCTACGACGCGGTCCTCGACGAGTGGGTCGCGATCGCCTCGCACCGGCAGGGGCGCACGCACCTGCCCCCGACCGACCTGTGCCCGCTCTGCCCGTCCCGAGACGGCCGCCAGACCGAGGTGCCGGCCGCCGACTACGACGTCGTGGTGTTCGAGAACCGGTTCCCGTCCTTCGCCAGCCAGCTCGACGACGCCGTGGCCGGGGAGGGCGGCGTCACGTCGACCGCGCAGGTGTCCGCCGAAGGGCAGCTGTTCGCCCGCGGGCCGGGGGTCGGGCGGTGTGAGGTGGTGTGCTTCACGAGCGACCACGACGCGCCACTGAGCCGCCAGGGGCCGGAGCGAGTGCGGCTCGTCGTCGACGCGTGGGTGGACCGGACGCAGGAGCTGTCCCGGCTGCCCCACGTGGAGCAGATCTTCTGCTTCGAGAACCGCGGCGAGGAGATCGGGGTGACGCTCAGCCACCCGCACGGGCAGATCTACGCCTACCCGTTCGTGACGCCCCGGACCCGGCGGATGCTCGACTCGGCTCGCCGCCACCGCGAGCGGACCTGGCGAAACCTGTTCGCCGACGTGCTCGCCGGAGAGCTGGCCGACGGGTCCCGCGTCGTCACCGCGAGCGAGCACTGGGTCGCGTTCGTCCCCGCGGCCGCGCGCTGGCCGGTGGAGGTGCACCTCTACCCGCGCCGGCACGTCCCGGACCTGCCGGCGCTGACCGACGCAGAGCGCGACGACTTCGCGCGCATCTACCTGCACGTCCTGCGGTCGATGGACAACCTCTACGACGCACCGCTGCCGTACATCTCGGCGTGGCACCAGGCCCCGGTGCGCATCGACCGCGACCTCGCCTACCTGCACCTGCAGGTCTTCTCCATCAAGCGAGCCGCCAACAAGCTGAAGTTCCTCGCGGGGTCCGAGTCCGGCATGGGCGTGTTCATCAACGACGTGACCCCTGAGCAGGCGGCGGCCCAGCTGCGAGCTGTGGCCCCGAGCCCGTGAGGAGGCAGGCATGACCGTCGCCGACGCGTTCACCGCGACGTTCGAGGGTTCGCCGGCCGGCGTGTGGTCCGCCCCGGGGCGGGTGAACCTGATCGGTGAGCACACCGACTACAACGACGGCTTCGTCCTGCCCTTCGCGATCGAGGCCCGCACGACGGTGGCCGCGACACCCCGCCCGGACGGCGTCCTGCGGATGCGGTCGGCGCAGCTGCCCGCCGGTGACGTGTCGGTGACGCTGGACGACGTCGCTCCCGGCCGCCCTGACGGCTGGGCGGCGTACGTCGCCGGCATCGTCTGGGCAGCACGCGCATCCGGACACAGCGTCGGCGGCATGGACCTGCTGGTCGACGGGCGGGTGCCGCTCGGCAGCGGGCTGTCGTCGTCGCACGCGCTGGAGTGTGCCGTCGCGCTGGCGGTCAACGACCTGTTCGGACTCGGCCTGGACACCCACGCCCTGGCTCGGCTGACCCAGCGCGCGGAGAACGAGTTCGTCGGGGCGCCCACCGGGCTCATGGACCAGCTGGCCTCGTTGCGCTGCACCAGAGGGCACGCGCTGTTCCTCGACACGCGGTCGCTCGACGAGAAGCAGGTGCCGCTCGACCCCGGCGCCGACGCGCATGCGCTGCTGGTCGTGGACACGCGCGTGCACCACTCCCACGGCGACGGTTCGTACGGGAACCGCCGGGCGGCGTGCGAGCGAGCGGCGAAGGAGCTGGGTGTCCGCTCGTTGCGCGACGTCGAGACCGAGGGGCTGGAGGAGCGGCTTGCCGGGCTCGACGACGAGCTCCGGCGCCGGGCCCGGCACGTGGTCACCGAGAACGCGCGCGTGGTCGCTGCCGTCGAGGCGCTCCGTGGCCGGGACTGGCCGCGGCTCGGCGTGCTGATGGGCGAGTCGCACACATCGCTGCGCGACGACTACGAGGTCAGCTGCCCCGAGCTCGACGCGACCGTCGACGTCGCTGCGCGCGCGGGTGCGGTCGGCGCTCGGATGACCGGAGGCGGCTTCGGGGGCTCGGCCGTGGTGCTGGTTCCCAGCGACCGGCTCGCCGCCGTACGCACGCAGGTTGCCCAGATGTTCGCCCGCAACGGCTGGGCCGAGCCGCGGACGTTCCAGGTCAGCGCGTCGGACGGCGCCCACCGGGACGCCTGAGTGGATCTGGGAGTGAGGCACGTGCGCATGACGCGAAGGCTGAGGGGGTGGCGGTCGTGAGCGGCCGGGTGGACGGGAAGGTGTCGGTCGTGACCGGGGCGGGCTCCGGGATCGGGCAGGCCATCGCCGTCCGCCTCGCGGAGGAGGGATCGCCGGTGCTGGTCGCGGACGTGAACGCCGACGGCGCCGAGGCCACCGCTTCGGACATCCGCAGGCAGGGTCACGACGCGCACGCCTTCACCGCCGACGTCGCCGACAGCTCCCAGGTCGACGCGATGGTCTCGGCGGCGCTCGAGCGCTGGGGCCGAATCGACGTGCTCGTGAACAACGCCGGCGTCAACATCCCCGGCGTCCTGCACGAGGTGCCCGACGACGTCATCGACCGGACGCTGGCGGTGAACGTGAAGGGTCAGATCTACGGCTGCCGGGCGGCGATCCCGCACATGCTGCGTCAGGGCGGCGGCTCGATCGTCAACATCGCCAGCGTGAACGGCGTCGTCAGCGAGCCGTTCCTCGCCGTCTACTCGGCGTCGAAGGGCGCGTCGGTCATGCTCACCAAGGGCGTGGCCCTCGACTACGCGAAGCAGGGCATCCGCTGCAACGTCATCTGCCCCGGGTGGGTCGACACACCCATCAACTACGCGCACGCCGAGATGCTCGGTGGCCTGCAGCACGTCTACGACACCATCGACTCGTTTCAGCCGATCGGCCGTCCCGGCACACCCCGGGAGATCGCCCACCTGGCGTTGTTCCTCGCCTCCGACGAGGCGAGCTTCATGACAGGCAGCGTGGTCCTCGCCGACGGCGGCATGACCGCGCAGTAGGCGAAGGACCGGCCTCGATGATTTCCGTTGCGACGGCCGGTCTCAGTGTTGAAGGCTCACCACAATGCCCTGCTGGGTCCACTCGAAGGAGCAGTTGATGTCCACGTCCACCGCAGCCGGCGCCGTGTTCCTGCAGGATCTCCGCTCCCGGCTCCAGGGTCGCGCGCTGGGCCCAGAGGATGCCGGGTACGACGAGGCGCGAACGATCATGGCGGGCGGCTTCGACCCCAGGCCGGCCGTGATCGTGCGCCCGGCCGTCGACGCCGACGTCGCGCTGACCGTCGCACTGGCCCGCCAGAGCGGTCTCCCGCTCGCCGTGCGCAGCGGTGGTCACAGCGGAGCGGGCCACAGCACCGCCGACGGGGGCATCGTCCTCGACCTGCGGGACATGAGGGCCATCTCCATCGACGTGGAGGGACGCACCGCGTGGGCCGAGGCGGGTCTCACCGCGGGAGAGTTCACCGCTGCGGCCGGTGCCCACGGCTTGGCGGTGGGTTTCGGTGACACCGGCTCGGTGGGGCTCGGCGGGATCACGCTCGGTGGCGGTGTCGGCTACCTGGCCCGCAAGCACGGGCTCACGATCGACAATCTGCTCGCGGCCGACGTCGTCACGGCCGACGGGGAGGTGCTGCGGGTGGACGAGGGGTCGCACCCCGACCTGTTCTGGGCGATCCGCGGAGGGGGCGGCAACTTCGGCGTCGCGACCCGGTTCCAGTTCCGCCTCCGGGAGATCGACCAGGTGGTAGGCGGCATGCTGGTGCTGCCGGCCACCGCCGAGACGGTCGCCGGCTTCGTCGCGGCGGCCGAGGCGGCGCCGGACGAGCTGACGACGATCGCCAACGTCATGAACTGCCCGCCGTTGCCCTTCGTCGCCGAGGAGCACCACGGCAGCCTCGTCATCATGGCGCTCGTCTGCTGGGCCGGCGACCTGGACGCCGGACGCGAGGCGCTGGCCCCGTTCGCCGCGCTGGGCGAACCCCTCGCCGACCTCGTGCGACCGATGCCGTACCCGGAGATCTATCCGCCCGACGATCCGGACTACCGCCCGACAGCGGTTGCCAAGAACATGTTCGTCGAGTCGGTCGGCCCGGCCGAGGCCGCCCTGATCGTCGAACGCCTGCAGGCGTCCGACGCGATGCTTCGGGTGGCGCAGCTTCGCGTGCTCGGTGGCGCGGTGGCCCGCGTGCCGGCCGACGCCACGGCCTACGCCCACCGGACCAACCGGATCATGGTCAACATCGCAGCGTTCTACGACGGCCCCGAGGACCGGCTGGTCCGCGCAGCGTGGGTTGACGAGCTCGCCGGAGCACTGCACCAGGGTGACGACGCGGTGTACGTCAACTTCCTCGGCGACGAGGGGCCGGAACGCGTCCGCGCTGCCTACCCCGGCGCCACCTGGGATCGGTTGGCGGCGGTCAAGTCGACGTACGACCCGGAGAACGTCTTCCGACGCAACCAGAACGTGCCGCCTGCGTCGGTGCCGGCCGCTAGGTCCACGCCTCCGGGGTCGTGACCACGGTCGCTCCCGACTCGGCGGCCTGCTCGATGGCGAGCGCCACGCGATGGTCCTGGGCTCCCTCGGCCAAGGGGTACGGCGGCGGACCGTCGCCCCGAACCCAACCGGCCATGGCGTGCAGCAGGGACGCGATCGCGATCTCCTCGTCGTTCCACCGGTGGCCGACGTACGGGTTGCGATACAGGACGTCGGAGCCGAGGGTGATGTGGTCGGTCTCGAACCCGTCGAGGTCCAGGTCGTAGCCGGTCTGCCGACGCACCAGTGGTGACCGCACGACGGTGCGCGGGGCGGCCAACCGGACCACCTCGTCGTCGCGCAGCTCACCGTGCGTGGCCCGGACCAGGATCCGGCGGAAC
>DASVBQ010000384.1:0-2546 GCA_036375795.1 Actinomycetes bacterium | reverse complement strand
ACCAGCGCACCCACGACGACGAGTGCACCGCCGTATGCCACCAGCGCGAGACCAGCGGCACGGGCAATACGCCGGAGGACCGTCGCAGTCCTGTGCGGCCACGGGTGTCGGAGAGCTAGCGCCAGGCCGGCGCCGGCGAGCTTGCCGACGGTGGCGGTGAGACCCAGGGTCCACGCCGCCGCCCCACCGTCGCGGGCCGCCTGCTCCACTGCTCCGCCGACGGTGTCCAGCAACAGCACACCCCCGGCCGTCCAGTAGGCGCTGACCGCGGCGTAGGCCAACGCGCACCAAGCCGCGGCGAGCGCCGTTGTCCTGTGCTGCGCGGGCACCGTCCGACTCGGGTCCACCGATATGTGTCGCCCCCACCTGTCCCGGAGCAACCGGTCAGGCTCTGCCGCGGTGATGCTCGAGCAGGACACGGGCAACGTCCGCGCCGGAGTCGGCGAGGTCGAGCGGGGTCATGACGAACGCGTCCGGGCCGCAGCACAGCAGCAGCAGCCCGAGCCGCTGCGCCACCGGGGGCAGCAGTTCGGCCCGCAGCGACACCGACTCCTCGTCGTCGGCGAGGACGGTCACCGCCTCGGAGTACCGGTCGACCGCCCACCGCCGGTCCTGCGGCACGACGAGCTCGACGGTGACCGGCGTCCGCTGGGTGGTGAGCAGCTCGTCGACATCGGCCGGCAGCTGAAAGGTCTCGTCGAGCACCTCACAGGTCGAGATGCCGGACACCAGGAACGTGCGCACCGCGGCGACCTCGTCCGCCGGGCCGGCATCGACCTCCCAGCCGCGGCGGGTCCGCACCAGGCGGTACGGCTCGATGACCCGTTCGCCGGCACCAGGGTGCCACTGCCGGACGTAGCTGATCCGCACCCGGCGCCGTTCCTGCACCGCCTTGTGCAGCTGCTGCGCGGTGGTGGCCTTCCACTCCGTGCCGGCCGGCCCGTCGACCGGCCACAGCGCGCTCTGGAACGCCTCGAGCGCCGAGCGCAGCGTCGCGTTCTCCGGCTCCAGCGCGAGCAGGTCGGCGCCCGCCTCGAACAGCCGGCCGAGCTGCTCGGCGCTGAGATGGTCGACCCCGAGCTCCTGCTCCGGGTCGCGCGCGACGACCCGCACCCACTGCGCGGTCGCCGGGTCGACCTCCTCGTCGTCCGCGTCGGGGGCGAAGAACTCCACCACGGGCTGCCCGAAGTTGCCGAGCTCGACGAGGTCGGCCAGGTAGTAAGCCATGACGACCTCGCGCAGGTCCTCCGGCCTCACGCCCAGCTCCCCGGCCAGGTCGGCCAGCGGCAGGCCCTGCGGATGCAGCTCGAGGATCGCCAGCGCCCGGGGCAGGGCGGCCAGCCGCTTGGCGTAGGCAGCGACCTGGCTCATGCCGGTCCCGCCAGAAAGGACTCGAGCTCAGCGAGCATCTCCCGGCGCACGTCCTCGGGGCCGAGCACCAGGACTCGCGTCCCCAGCTCGTACACGCGCCAGCGGAACACGGCACGGTTGGTCACGACGTACGTCATCCGGACCGTGTTCTCGTCCTCGGCGAGCTCCCGCGGCTGGCCGAGCAGGTTCTCGACCAGCAGCCGGTGCTCGGCCGGCATCTCGACCACGACGTCGGCCGGCGGGTCCTGCAGCCAGCTCAGCGGGTCCAATGACGGCCGCGGTGTCTCGTCGACGATCTCGGCGGTGCCGGGCGGGTCGAGCGAGACGTCGCTCATCCGGGAGACGACGAACTCCTTGACGATCTCCTGGCCCTCCTCGCGGCCCGAGAGGTACCAACCGGACGGGCCACTGTGCACGCGCGCGGGGTGCACGACGCGTGGCTCGCCCTTGTACTCGAAACGGACCCGGCAGTGGCGCGTGGTGCCCCGCTGGACCAGGTCGAGGTGGCCGGACGAGGCGATCGTCGGGGCCTCGGGCTGCCCGTCGCCGGCGAGGTGCGCGCTGATGCCTTCGAGCCCCGCCGCGATCGCGGCGCGCAGCAGCTCGCCGCGCTGCTCGGGGGTGAGGTGCACCTGCAGCCGGTTGTCGCGGGCCCGCATGACGTAGACGCCGTCGGCGCCGGGCTCGGCGACGTTTCGGATGTCGTAGCCGAGGTTGTTGAGGTGCTCGATGTCGCGACTGAGCATCCGCCGGCGGGCATCGTCGGTGCCCTCGGCCGCGACGACCTTGAGCAGCAGGTCGACCGGCGCACCCTTCCGGTGCTGGTTCAGGGCGCCGATGAGGCGAACCAGGCGCTCCATCGGCGCGGACTGGTCCCGGCCCGGCGGGCGCGGCATCGAACCCCCTCGTGCGTTCGGCGGCCGTCAGTTGGTCACCCGCACTCTCCGACACGAGCCGGGTTGTGTCCAACCCGGCGCGCAGACTCCGCACAGGGAGTTGTCGAGGGAGGGGCGATGGAGCGGACGACGAGCTCGGGCGGGGGCAATCGCAGGCGGACGGCGCGCAAGCTCGGGCGGCCGGTGTGCCTCGCAACGGGGAAGATCCGGTACCGGGACGGCCACGACGCCGCCCTGGCGCTGCGGTCCATGGTGCGGCGCCGGTCGCGGGCTGAGGCC
>DASVBQ010000029.1:0-9025 GCA_036375795.1 Actinomycetes bacterium | reverse complement strand
GCGATCAGTCCCATCGAGGGCATCGGGCCGGACGACCTGCGGGTCCGGGAGCTGATGGCCCGGCTGGCCGACGGGGAGGTGACCGAGCTGATTCTGGCCACGGACCCCAACCTGGAGGGGGAGGCCACCGCGACCTACCTCGCCCGGCTGGTCAAGCCCATGGGCTTGCGGGTGACCCGGCTGGCGAGCGGGCTGCCGGTCGGCGGCGACCTCGAGTACGCCGACGAGGTGACGCTCGGTCGCGCGTTCGAGGGCCGGCGCCTGTTGGACGTCTGAGCGGTGAACCGTGAGGATGGCGCCATGACGACGAGCCAGGACGACCTGTCCGACTTCACCGTCGAGATCGCCGACCAGGTGGAGAGCTTCGTCGTCGCGGTCCGCGAGATCGCGGCGGCGGAGGACCCCGACTACGCCATCTCGCTGCTGCTGCTGGAGACCTCCCAGCTGCTGCTGGCCGGCGGGCGTCTGGGCGCCATCTCCGACGTGGTCCCCGAGGAGCGGTTCGAGCCGGACGCCGGGTTCGACCCGGACGTGGAGGGACTGCGCACGTCGCTGGCCAACCTGCTCGAGCCGATCGACGAGCACGCCGCGCTGTTCGACCCCTACGCGAGCGAGCCGGAGCTCTACACGAGTCGCCTCTCCGACGACATCGCCGACGTGATGAGCGACCTGCTGCACGGCCTGCAGCACTACCGCGCCGGGCACGTCACCGAGGCGCTCTGGTGGTGGCAGTTCTCCTACCTGTCCAACTGGGGCGCAACGGCCTCGTCGGTCCTGCGGGCTCTGCACTCCGTCGTGTCCCACGTCCGGCTCGACACCGAGGTGGACGAGACGATCATGGTCGAGGACCGGCTGCTCGCCGAGACCGCCGCCGAGGCGGCGCAGCACCCCTAGGCGATCCGCACCCCGCGCGGGAGCCTCCGGGCCGGCGTGCGGATAGGTCCGCGTGACGGAACGCGCCCGGGTCTCCCGGCCGGCCCTCCCTAGACTGGTTGCCGACCACGAGACGACGCGAGCGGACGAGGAGCACTGACGTGGGCCTGGTGGTCCAGAAGTACGGCGGCTCCTCCGTCGCGGACGCCGAGAGCATCAAGCGCGTCGCGAAGCGCATCGTCGACACCCGCAAGGCCGGCCACGACGTCGTCGTCGCCGTGTCGGCCATGGGTGACACCACCGACGAGCTCGTCGACCTCGCCCAGCAGGTGAGCCCCCTGCCGCCCGGACGTGAGCTCGACATGCTGCTCACCGCCGGCGAGCGGATCTCGATGGCGCTGCTCGCCATGGCGATCGCGAACCTCGGTCACCAGGCGCGGTCCTACACCGGAAGCCAGGCCGGTGTGATCACCGACTCGTCGCACGGCAAGGCCCGCATCATCGACATCACCCCAGGCCGCATCCGCTCGGCGCTGGACGAGGGCGCCATCGTGATCGTCGCGGGGTTCCAGGGCGTCTCCCAGGACACCAAGGAGATCACCACGCTCGGCCGCGGCGGCACCGACACGACCGCCGTCGCGCTGGCTGCTGCCCTCGACGCGGAGGTCTGCGAGATCTACACCGACGTCGACGGCGTCTTCTCCGCGGACCCGCGCATCGTGCCGACCGCGCGACGGCTGCCACGCATCTCGTACGAGGAGATGCTGGAGATGGCGGCCTGCGGCGCGAAGGTGCTGCACCTGCGCTGCGTGGAGTACGCCCGTCGCTACCGCATCCCGGTGCACGTGCGCTCGTCGTTCTCGACGCGCGAGGGCACGTGGGTCACCGACGAGATCGAAGGGGTCGACCAGATGGAACAGGCCATCATCAGCGGCGTCGCGCACGACCGCAGCGAGGCCAAGATCACGGTGGTGGGTGTGCCGGACAAGCCCGGTGAGGCGGCCGCGATCTTCCGGGCGATCTCCGCCGCCGAGATCAACATCGACATGATCGTGCAGAACATCTCGGCCGCCGCGACCGGCCGCACCGACATCTCGTTCACGCTGCCGAAGTCCGACGGCCAGACGGCGATGGCCGCGTTGGCCCGCATCCGCGACCAGGTCGGCTTCGAGGACCTCCTCTTCGACGACCAGGTCGGCAAGGTGTCGCTGATCGGGGCCGGGATGCGCTCGCACCCGGGGGTCTCCGCGACCTTCTTCGGCGCGCTCGCCGACGCCGGCGTCAACATCGAGATGATCTCGACCTCGGAGATCCGCATCTCGGTGGTCGTCCGTGGCGAGGACGTCGACGCGGCCGTCACCGCGGTGCACTCGGCGTTCGACCTCGACGCCGTGGAGAACGAGGCCGTCGTCTACGGCGGGACCGGCCGATGAGGAACACCACAACATCGCTCGCTTCGCTCTCGATGCTGCGGGGGCCCCGATGATGAACCCCACAACATCGCTCGCTTCGCTCTCGATGCTGCGGGGGCCCCGATGATCGGGGTCACCGTCGGCGTGGTGGGCGCGACCGGCCAGGTCGGCACGGTGATGCGCCGCCTGCTCGACGAGCGCGGCTTCCCCGTGGAGCGGGTGCGGTTCTTCGCCTCGGCGCGCTCCGCCGGCACGACGCTGCCGTGGCGGGGCGGTGAGGTGACCGTCGAGGACGCCGCCTCGGCCGACCCGAGCGGTCTGGACGTCGCACTGTTCTCGGCGGGGGGTGCGACCTCGAGGGCCCTCGCGCCGCGGTTCGCCGGGGCCGGCGCAACGGTTGTCGACAACTCCTCGGCCTGGCGGATGGACCCCGACGTGCCGCTCGTCGTGAGCGAGGTCAACCCCGACGCCGTCCGCGACGCGCGCAAGGGCATCATCGCCAACCCCAACTGCACGACGATGGCCGCGATGCCGGTGCTCAAGCCGTTGCACGACGAGGCCGTGCTGGTCCGGATGGTCGCCAGCACCTACCAGGCCGTCTCCGGCAGTGGACTGTCCGGGGTGGACGAGCTCGACAAGCAGGTGCGCCAGGTGGTCGACCGCGCCACGGAGCTGGTGCACGACGGCGGCGCGGTGCCGTTCCCGAAACCCGAGAAGTACGTCGCACCCATCGCGTTCAACGTGCTGCCGATGGCCGGCTCCGTCGTCGATGACGGGTCCTTCGAGACCGACGAGGAGCAGAAGCTCCGCAACGAGAGCCGCAAGATCCTCGGCATCCCCGACCTGCTGGTGTCCGGCACCTGCGTGCGCGTGCCCGTCTACACCGGGCACTCCCTGTCGCTCAACGTGGAGTTCGAGCGGCCGCTGTCGGTGGCACGGGCGACCGAGCTGCTGTCGTCGTCGCCGGGCGTCGAGCTGTCCGACGTGCCGACGCCGTTGCAGGCCGCCGGGTCGGACCCCAGCCTCGTAGGGCGGATCCGCCAGGACCCCGGCGTGCCGGACGGTCGCGGCCTGGCGCTCTTCGTCAGCTCCGACAACCTGCGCAAGGGCGCGGCGCTCAACGCCGTGCAGATCGCCGAGCTGGTGGTCGCCGCCCGCTAGCCGGAGACTCCCGTCGACTCGTGCGGGGCGCCTACCGGCTTGGACTCGGGCGACCCCCGCTGGCGCAGGAAGATGGCCAGCACCGACATCGACCCGACGGCGAGGAACTCCGACTGCCAGTTCTGCAGCGACCGGTTCCAGAAGTCCGCGGACCCCACGTACTGCGTCAGCGAGTACGGATCCTCCAACCGGCCGAGCTGTTCCTGGTTGAAGGCCGCCCGCCCAGCGACGGCCTGGGCGACCCAGGAGCCCATGAAGAGCGCACCCATGGTCAGGCAGAGCGAGTGGCTGAACACCGATGTCCGCCACCCGCCCACCCGGGCCCATCGCGGTGACTTCTCGTCGGCGTACTGCAGCACCTTCTGGTCCTTGTCCGACTCGCTGCCCTCCTTGCCCAGCTCCTTCGACTCCGGTGACCCGCGCTGGACGAGCCAGACGGTGACCCAGATGTAGAGCAGGAACTGGAGGTACTCCGACTGCCAGTTCTCGACGACATCGACGGCGAAGTCGGCGGACGTGACGTACTCCGCGTAGCCGGCCGTCGCGCGGCCGTCGGCGACCTGCAGGTTGTTGTGGTCGTGCCATCCCGCGACGGACTGGGCGACCAGCGCAGCGACGAAGAGCAGACCGAAGGCGATGCTCAGCCCGTTCTCCCGAACACCCGCGGGTAGCCGCCTCATTGGTGGACCGTGCCGATGAGGACGCTGGCCGCGAGGCCCGCGACGACGACGACGAGGTAGATCGCGAACATCACCCTCTGCGGCCGCACGTCAGCCTCCACTGATCACGCAGTCGTACGGCTTTCCCGGCCGTGGGCTGCAACCCGCGGCGGTGACCTTCCAGCCGGTGTCGAACTGCGCGAGGAACACGGTGTCCGTGGCGGTACGCACCTGCGCCTCGTCGCCCCAGACCTCGACGGAGCTGACCGCTGCGGGATCCGGCAGCCGTTCCTGCAGCACTCCGCTGGGGCACGGCTCGCCACGTGCCTCGGCGACCTCCGACCTGGCCTCGGGCGAGAGCAGGTCGCACACGCGCGCACCATCTCGGGCGCCCCACGAGCTGCCGAAATCCTCCATCGCGGTCTCGACAGCCGGGGTGTGGCTGGAGGAACAGCCGGACAGGAGGGCGGCGAGAGCACAGGTCAGCGCCAGGTGACGAGGCAGGACGGTCACGACCCGCCGATACCCCGGCGACCGCCCTTCATGTGCGCCGGATGACACCTGCGACACGATGTGCCCGTGCTGCACCTACGCATTGCCGTGCCGTCGGAGCTCTCCGCGGCGGTGGTCAGCGTTCTCGAGCAGGACTCGGCGGTCAGCAGCCTGTCGGTGCTCGTCGGCGCCTCGCGTATCCCGGCGGGCGACCTTGTGCTCGCCGACGTGGCCCGGGAGGGAGCCAACCAGGTCGTCGACCGCCTGCGCGAGCTCGGCGTGCAGCACGAGGGGTCGATCCATGTCGAGCCGGTGCGGACGTGGATCTCCCAGCGCGGTTTCGACGCGGAGCGGCTGACGCCCGGGAGCAGCGCCGACTCGGTGGTGTGGTCCGACGTCGTCCAGCGCTCGTACGAGGAGTCGGAGCTCAACTGGACCTACCTGAGCTTCATGACGTTGGCGACGCTGATCGCCTCGATCGCGATCGTGCTCGACTCGCAGGTCCTGGTGATCGGCGCCATGGTGCTCGGACCGGAGTTCGTCCCGATCGCGGCGCTTGGCCTTGCCCTCGTACGTCGCCGGGCGAATCTGTTCCGTCGGGCGGCGCGGACCCTGCTCCTCGGTTTCCTCATCGCCATCCTGCTGACGATGCTCGCCGCGCTGCTCGCTCGCGCGATCGGTTGGATCTCGCTCGACGACGTGGTCGGAGAGCGGCCGGACACGGGGTTCATCTACACGCCGGACAAGTGGTCGTTCATCGTGGCGCTGATCGCAGCGGCGGCTGGTGTCCTCTCACTCACGTCGGCCAAGGTGGGGGGCCTCTCCGGCGTCTTCATCTCGGTGACCACTGTGCCCGCGGCCGGGAACGTCGCGCTGGGTCTGGCCTTCGGCGCGTGGGACGAGGTCTCGGGCAGCGCACAACAGCTGCTGCTCAACATCTCCGGCATGGCGCTGGCCGGATGGGCCACCCTCGCCGTGCAGGACGCCTTGTGGGGCCGGATGTCCGCACGCCGCGCGCGGTTGGCGACCGCCCGTCAGACCGGTGAGTGACCGGTCGCACGTGGGGACTTTCGACCCTGCCCGCCGCGCACGACCAGGAGTGTGATGTTCGTGGGTGGAAGGAGCCCAGTCAGAAAGGGCACGGAGCTGCGGTTCGCCGCACACCATGCATCTCGATACGCTGCCTAAGCGGCGGAGGGACTCCTTCCACTCCTTGCTGTCCTGCTCACCCTGCAAGGCCGACACGGCGTGGCCTCAACTGCGGCGTGGACTCAACCGATGTGCTCGACGGCAACGCGCCAGCGGCCAGCGGCGTCCTTGCGCCAGAGCATCATGCCGCGCACGTGGACGGTGGCCCCGGTGTCCGGCGGACGGCCGCTGACCCAGGACGCCTCGAACCACACGGTCGCGATGTCGGCGCGCCCCTCGGTGCGCAGCGGCCTGATCGACACCGAGGACAACGGACTCATCGACGTCGCCATGGCCAGCAGCGCCGCTCGCCCCTGCACTGCGTGGTCGCCCCCACCGTCGAACACGGCGTCCTCGGTGTACTCGAACACCCACGCCGTCGGGTCGGGGGACTCGAGGGCCGCCTCCAAGCTGCGTTCGGCGGCCCGGATCTCTGCCTCGTCGAACGTCGGGTGCTCGTCGATGGTTATCACCGTCCTCGCTCGGGTCCGGCACTCACCGACGGGCAGCCTCGGTCGGGCTCAGCGGGCGCTGGCGCCGTGGCGCGTCAGGTGGTGCAGGAACCAGTCGCTCGCCAGGCGTGCCACCTGTTCCAGCGCTCCCGGCTCGGTGAACAGATGGGTCGCACCGGGGACCACCGCGAGTCGGCTCGGCGCCTGCAGGTGGGTGAGCGCCTCCTGGTTGAGGCGGTGCACCACGGGGTCCGCGCCGCCCACGATGAGCAGGGTCGGCGCTCGCACGGCCGACAACCAGTCGGCCGCCAGGTCGGGCCGGCCGCCGCGGGACACGACGGCGCCGATGTCGAGGTCGGGCTCGGTGGCCGCGGACAGGGCTGCCGCCGCTCCTGTGCTCGCCCCGAAGTAGCCGATGGTGAGGTGCGCGGTCTCGGGCAGCGCCCGCAGCCATCGCGTCGCGTCGGCGAGGCGAGCGGCCAGCAGGGGGATGTCGAAGACGCGGCTGCGGTCGGGCTCCTCGTCCGCCCGCAGGAGGTCGAAGAGCAGGGTGCCGAAACCTGCCCTGACGAGTACGTCGGCCACGTACCGGTTGCGTGGGCTGTGCCGGCTGCTGCCGCTGCCGTGCGAGAACACGACCAGGCCTCGTGCGCCGGGGGGCAGCGCGAGGTGGCCGGGAAGCGCGGCGGCTCCCACCCTGACCTCGAGCTCCAGCCCGTTGGCCTCCCGCCGGGGACGGGTCGCCGACTCCTGGGACAGGATCTCGGACACCTCGTCGTCGGAGGTCTGTGAGAAGTCGTCGTACCACTGGCCGACCGCCAGGAACCGGCGCGGGGTCTCGAGCGCCACCAGCTCGTCGGCAGCACCGCGCAGGGTTGCCGTCCAGCCGTGCGGTGCGACGGGCACGGCCAGGACCACCCGGGCCGCGCCGTGCGCCCGAGCCACCCGGCACGCGGCGCGCGCCGTGGACCCGGTGGCGATGCCGTCGTCCACCACGACGACGGTCCGTCCGCGCAGGTTGGTGCGTGGCCGTTCACCCCGGAACAGCCGGCCGCGGCGCTCGACCTCGCCACGCTCACGGGCCTCGGCCGTCGCCAGCTCCTCGTCGGTCACTCCGACCTGGCGCACCGTGTTCTCGTCGACGACCAGCACCCCGTCCTCACCGACGGCGCCCATCGCGAGCTCCGGCTGCCACGGCACCCCCAGCTTGCGCACGACGATGACGTCCAGCGGGGCCTCGAGCGCGCGGGCGACCTCGGCCGCTACGGGCACCCCGCCACGGGGAAGCCCGACGACGACCACGTCGTGTCCTCGCAGCGCCCCGAGGCGCGCGCCCAGCCGCTTTCCTGCGTCGATGCGGTCACGGAACATCCTCGCCTCGCCTACCTCGGTCAGGATGCTGAGCGTGGTCACAGCCGCCACGCTCACGCCTTCTCCCCACTGTCCACCCTCGCTCTCCGGCCGCACAGCGGGTCCTGCGACCCGTTGTACGGGGACGTTCGTCCCGGGCCTGCCTGGAGCAGGACCAACGGCCCTGTCCGGCTCGACCGGACCGCCGCACGGTGGGGGGAGCGTGGAGGTGGTCGTCATGCGTGCCGTCGTCGTCTACGAGAGCCTGTTCGGGAACACCCGGCGGATCGCCGAAGCCGTCGCCGCCGGAATCGAGGACGGCGACCCCGGGGCCGTCGTCGAGCTCGACCCGGTGTCGGCCGCCCGGCCGGAGGACGTGCGCACCGCGGACCTGCTCGTGGTGGGTGGTCCCACGCACATGCACGGGATGACCTCCGCAATGTCGCGGCGGATCGGCGTGAAGGGCGAGCAGAAGACCGCCGCCACGGCCGGCACCGCCGTGGCGGTCGAGCCCGGCGTGGACGGCCCGGGGCTGCGGGACTGGCTGCCGACCCTGTCCGCGCCGGACCCGGGCAGCCGGGCTGCTGCGTTCGACACCCGCGCGGCGTCCCGGATGGCCGGTGGCGCGGCGCACGGCATCAGCCGCAGGCTCCGACGGCTCGGCTACGAGCTGGCGTCGCCACCGGAGGGCTTCGTCATCGAGGACACCCAGGGGCCGCTGCGGGAGGGCGAGCTGGAGCGGGCCCGGCAGTGGGCCGCCGCCCTCGTGCGCACCACCGGGGTCAGGACGTAGGCCTCCCGGGGACGCCGATGCGCGACGGCCGGCGCACCGTGACTCCGGTGCACCGGCCGTCGATCTGTCGGGGTGGCGGTGTGTGATCTCAGGACATCGGAATGGGTGTCGCAAGACATCGGAATAGATCATCTGCTCGACCGTCGTCGGGCGTCGACACGTCGTTTGGTGATCGCTGCAGTTATCGCAGATGCTCGCGGGGTGTTCGCAGGCCGAGACAGCCGCGCGCTTTGGGGGTCTCGCAGGCTGGATCAGCCGGCTGACGACCTGCTACCGCGAGGAAGGGCGAAGCAGCCTCGGTCACCGAACGTGACCCCCGCCGGGGGATCCTGTGCCAGGTCACCCACTGACCCGGCGACACAAACGGTGCACCCGGGCCCAAAGGGGCGCCGTCGGCGGCTCACTGGCCACCGCAGCACCGGTTGTGTCGCCCAGTCAGCGCCGGCGAGGACGTCGACCGGCCGCACCACATCGGCCTCGGGCGAACCCACGCCCGAACCCACGTCCTGCTGATCATCCAGGACCTCGACGTCTGCATCGTCAACGCCGCCACCGGCGAGCGCCTGCGCGAACTCCGGATCGACCCCCAACGCGACTACCAACCCACCGGACGACCCCGTGGACCAGCCCGAATAACGACAAAAC
>DASVBQ010000373.1:0-3911 GCA_036375795.1 Actinomycetes bacterium | reverse complement strand
CGCCGCGAGGGGCTGCACACGGTCTGCGAGGAGGCCGGCTGCCCCAACATCTTCGAGTGCTGGGAGGACCGCGAGGCCACCTTCCTCATCGGCGGCGACCAGTGCACCCGCCGCTGCGACTTCTGCCAGATCGACACCGGCAAGCCGGCCGAGCTGGACCGGGACGAGCCGCGCCGGGTGGCCGAGTCGGTGCAGGCGATGGGGCTGCGCTACGCGACGATCACCGGCGTCGCCCGCGACGACCTGCCCGACGGCGGCGCCTGGCTGTACGCCGAGACGGTGCGCCAGATCCACGAGCTCAACCCCGGCACCGGCGTCGAGAACCTCATCCCCGACTTCAACGGCAAGCCCGACCTCCTCCAGGAGGTGTTCGAGTCCCGACCCGAGGTCCTCGCGCACAACGTCGAGACGGTGCCGCGCATCTTCAAGCGGATCCGGCCCGCCTTCCGCTACGACCGCTCGCTGGACGTGCTCACCCAGGCCCGCGCGTTCGGACTGGTCACCAAGTCCAACCTGATCCTCGGCATGGGCGAGACCCGCGAGGAGGTCTCGCAGGCGCTGCGGGACCTGCACGACGCAGGCTGCGAGCTGGTCACGATCACGCAGTACCTGCGCCCCTCACCGCGCCACCACCCGGTGAGCCGCTGGGTCAGGCCGGAGGAGTTCGTCGAGCTGCAGGCCGAGGCGGAGCAGGTCGGCTTCGCCGGTGTCCTCTCCGGGCCGCTGGTCCGATCGTCGTACCGGGCGGGCCGGCTGTACCGCCAGGCGGTCGAGGCGCGGACCACTCCGACCCCCCAGCCGACCGCGTAGCCGATCAGGTTCGCAACGTTTTCGTCCCCGACACGGCGGCGTAACGTCCGTCCGCCAGCCTCGAGGCATGACACGAGCGCTGCCGCCCATGGCGTCCTTCTCCGAGCTCGTCGGCACTGCCCTGCGAGCCGCCACCCACCGGGTCAGCGAGGGTTCGCGACGCAACGCCCGCACCGCCCTCGAGGCCCGCTACGAGACCATGCGCCAGAGCGCCGAGGTGATGGCAGCCCTGCCCGCCCGAGCGCCGTCGCGCACCGCCGTCCGGCACCGGAACAGCGCCTGACCCTGCCGCACGGCGAGGGCGTCGCGGGCACGTATCCTCTGTGCCCATGGCACTGAGGCGGAAGCGCAGCGACGACAGCCCGACGAAACCGCCGAAGCAGAGCCGCACCGGCCAGATCCGGGCCGCGTACACGATGACCCGCAAGGTCGACCCGATGGTCGGCTGGGTCACGCTCGCCGCGGCCTTCCTCACCCTCGCCGTCGCACTCGCGATCGGCTTCCTGATCGGCCACCCGGTCTACCTGGGCATCATCGGCGTGATGCTCGCGATCCTCGCCGCGACGATCGTCTTCGGCCGGCGGGCCGAGAAGGCCGCGTTCTCCCAGGTCGAGGGGCAGCCCGGGGCCGCGGCCGCAGCGCTCAACATGCTGCGCCGGGGATGGACGGTCACGCCGGCCGTCGCCGTCACCCGCAACCAGGACATCGTCCACCGCGTCGTCGGCCGCCCCGGTGTCGTCCTCGTCGGCGAGGGCTCCCCCAGCCGCCTGGGCAACCTGCTCGCCACGGAGAAGCGCAAGGTCACCCGTTTCGTGCCGGACGTGCCGGTCTACGACGTGCAGGCCGGCAACGAGCCCGGCCAGGTCCCGCTGCGCAAGCTGAACCGGCACCTGATGAAGCTGCCGCGGAACCTGAAGAACCCTCAGGTCATCGAGGTCAACCGGCGGCTCAAGGCCCTGGGCACGATGAACCTGCCGATCCCCAAGGGCCCGATGCCGCGCAACCTGCGTATGCCGAAGGGGCCTCGCGGCTAGGCGAGGCCCCTCGGCCCTGCCAGCCGGCTAGCCCTCCGACGGCTCGGCGCGGCCCTCGATCGTGGTGCGCTGCTCGACTCCGGACCGGATCGAGACCTTCTGCGGCGGCACCACCGGCTTGGTGACGTTGCGTACGCGGACTTCGAGCATGCCGTGGTCGTACGCCGCCTCGACGTCTTCCGCGGTGACGCCCTCGGGCAGGGCGAACTCCCGACGAAATGCGCCGTAGCGCAGCTCACGGACCAGGACCTGGCCGGACTCGCCATGCTGCTCGGAGCGGTCCCGCCGCTCCCCGCTGATGGTCAGCCGTCCCTCGGCGACCTCGATGTCGACGTCCTTGTCCACGTCGACCCCGGGCAGCTCGAGCGTGATGACGACGTCGGCTCCCTCGGCACGCATCTCGATCGCCGGGACGTAGCCTGCCGTCGCTGTCCGGGCACCACCGCGGGACGGGGCGCCCCAGGCGCGACGGACGAGCTGGTCGAAGTCCTCGTCGAGCCGGGACAGCGTGGTGAAGGGGTCCCACCGGGTGAGCGCCATGTCTCCCTCCTCGATAACCGAGCCTCGAGGCCGCCCTCGAGGCGTTAGCACTCTCATGCATAGAGTGCTAACGGGGTGGCCCGCTGTCAAGACCGACAGCCGTCGATTCCACGCTCTACATACCGGGACGCTGTGGTGCCCGGGCGCGTGTCTGCTCCACCAGGTCGTACCCGCACACGTCGCAGAACGACTCCCGCCCCGCGTGCCCGCACTCGGGGCAGGTTCGCCGCCTGCGCAGCAGCCGCGGCAGCCGCCAACTGGTCATCGCACACCTCCCTCGACGACGAGGTTCCTTGTTCTCGTGTACGCCGTCGAAGCCGGGTGGGGCAGAGGCGGAAGACCCGGGGTTGACGTCAACCGGAGCGTACGACGACCGTCCCCGCGGCCTTGTCGTGCACCCCCCGCCCGTCGCGGTCCCAGATCGTGGCGGGGATCACGAGGCAGAGCAGCAGCGTGCGCAGCGCGATCCGCAGTGGGTAGACCTGGCCAGGCGCGGCCAACCGGTCTACCCGGAGACCTAGCAGACGCATCCCGAAGGTCGACCGCAGGGTTGACAGCAGGAGCACGTTCTCGAGGAAGAAGACCAGCAGAGGCACCCAGGGGTCCGCAGAGAACGCGCGAGCGATCAGGACGCAGGCGACCCAGTCGATCGTGACCGCGCCCAGGCGCCGGCCGAACCCGGCAACCGAGCCGGGCCCGCGCTCAGGGAGGCCGAGCCGCTGCCCCGCGTACTCCTGGTCCGCGCCCGGCCGGCGGGCTCCAGGGCCCTCCAGCCAGGAGGCCACGTCCTTCCGGTCGACCACCGCCGCAGCGTACCGTCGCAGGTGGTCCGGTCGTCTGGCCGGGGAGAGCCTGCCGCGACCCGCCCGATGCGTAACACGGCGGAAACACGAGGGTCACGGCCGGGAAATGCCGCGGCCCTAGCGTTCCGGCGCAGACGGCGACCGCCGCCCCTGAGGAGGATGGATGTTCAGCAACGCGGACGAGGTCCTGCGGTTCATCAAGGACGAGGGCGTGAAGTTCGTCGACGTCCGGTTCTGCGACCTGCCGGGCGTGATGCAGCACTTCAATGTCCCGGCCGAGAGCGTGGACGAGGACTTCTTCGTCAACGGGCAGATGTTCGACGGCTCGTCGATCCGCGGCTTCCAGGCCATCCATGAGTCCGACATGAAGCTCATTCCCGACCCGGCCACGGCCTACCTGGACCCGTTCCGCGCCGAGAAGACGCTGGCGCTGAACTTCTCGATCGTCGACCCGTTCACCGACGAGCCCTACAGCCGCGACCCGCGCAACATCGCCGCGAAAGCGGAGGCATATCTCCGGGGCTCCGGCATAGCCGACACCGCGTACTTCGGGCCGGAGGCGGAGTTCTACGTCTTCGACGACGTGCGCTTCGAGACGAAGCAGAACGCCGGCTACTACTACATCGACTCGATCGAGGGCGCGTGGAACAGCGGCCGGGTCGAGGAGGGCGGCAACCGCGGCTACAAGACGCGCTACAAGGGCGGGTACTTCCCCGTGCCGCCG
>DASVBQ010000363.1:0-5558 GCA_036375795.1 Actinomycetes bacterium | reverse complement strand
AGCCGATCGTCTCCATGCCGTCCTCGTTCAGCGCCGGGTAGAACGTCGCGTCCAGCGTGTCGGACGGCAGGACGGGCAGCAGGGCGGGCACCGGGAACACGGCGGTGAGAACGACGGCGAGGGCGAAGACCTTCAGCCGGTACGTCGACCAGCGCTGCTCGAGGACCACCGCACCCGCGGCGGCCAGTGGCGGGAGCAGCGGCAGCAGGTAGTACCCCTTGCCCCCGGTGAGCAGGAAGACCGGGAGCAGCACGACGTACGCGACCCCTACCGGTCGGGCGAACGCCCAACCCGGACGACGGAGCACCGCGACCAGCCCGGTCACAGCGAGGACGGCTCCGAGCGGGTTGAGAAGGATCAGCTGCATCGCCAGGAGCTCGAGCGCACCGCCCGCGGTGCCGTACTCCTCGCGGACGTCGGCGGCGAGCTCGAGCTGCGGCCAGTCGTTGGCCGCCTGCCAGAGCAGGTTGGGCAGCCAGATGGCTGCAGCGAGGGCCGCGCCGGCGTACGGCCAGGGCGAGCGCAGGTGGTGGCGCAGCGACGGCGTGACGGCGACCCCGACCGCCAGGGCGGCAGCGAGCAGGCCGACCAGGTGCTTGTTCTGCAGACCGACTCCGACGACCAGGCCGACCAGCAGCCAGGCGCGGGGCGTGTCGAGGTGCAGCAGCCGCACCGTCAGCCAGATGGCGAGGGACCAGGTGGCCAGGTCCACGGTCGTGGTCGAGAGCAGGTGGCCGACGACGAGCACCCCGGCGCCCGTGCCGGTCACCAGCGCGGCCAGCAGCTGCGCCGGGCGGCCGCCGCCGAGCTCGCGGGCGAGGTCCGCGGCGAGGAGCACCACCAGCCCGGCGAGGAGGGCGGGCAGAACCCGCAGGGCGAGGAGCGAGCCCGGTGCCAGTCCGTCGGCCGCGGCCGCGATGAGCGGCGTCAGCGGTGGCTGGTCCGGATAGCCCCAGGCGAGGTGGTCTCCCGCGGCGAGGAAGTAGAGCTCGTCGCGATGCGGGCCGTAGCGACCGGCGAGCAGCAGCAGCACGAGGACGACGGCCGCCGCCACGAGGTAGACGGGTCTCGCGATGCCGGGACGGACGAGCCCCGAGGACGACATCCCGACATGATCACCCGGTGGGGCCGTGTGGGGGAAGGCGGTTACCGCGGGCCTAGGCTCACGCGCGTGGACCTGACCGAGGCACGACACCGGGCCGAGCAGCTCGACGCGCGGGACCCCCTGGCACACGCACGGGACCGGTTCTCGCTCCCGGTCGGCACCGTCTACCTCGACGGGAACTCACTCGGCGCACTCGCGACCGGCGTGCCCGGTGCGGTCGGCGACGTGGTGTCGCGGCAGTGGGGCACGGACCTCATCACGTCCTGGAACGTCAACGACTGGTGGGACGCGCCGCGCCGGATCGGCGCCCGGATCGCCCGGCTGGTCGGGACGGGGGGCGACGAGGTCGTGGTGGCGGACTCCACGTCGGTCAACCTGTTCAAGGTGCTGGTCGCCGCGGCCCGGATGCGGCCGGAGCGCCGGACGATGGTGATCGAGCCTGGCAACTTCCCGGCCGACCTCTACATCGCCGACTCCGTCGCGGACCTGCTCGGGCTGACCGTCCGTCGCGTCGACCCGCTCGACGTCGCCTCGGTGCTCGACGAGGACGTCGCGGTGGTGGCCTTCGCCCAGGTCGACTACCGCACGGGCAGGGCCTACGACATGGCGGCGATCACGGCCGCCGTGCACGACTGCGGCGCGTTGGCGGTGTGGGACCTCTCGCACTCGGCCGGCGTCCTGCCGGTCGAGCTGGACGCGTGCGACGTCGACTTCGCCGTCGGCTGCACCTACAAGTACCTCAACGGAGGCCCGGGCGCCCCCGCGTACGTCATGGCCGCGCGCCGCCACCACGCCGCGATGCGGTCACCCCTGGCCGGCTGGACCGGGCATGCGCGGCCCTTCGCGATGGAGGGGACGTACGAGCCCGCGCCCGGCGTCGACCGGATGCGGTGCGGCACGCCGCCGATGCTGTCGATGCTCGCCCTCGACGCTGCTCTCGACGGGTACGACGGGCTGTCCATGACCGACGTCCGTGCGCGCAGCCTCTCGCTCACCGGACTCTTCCTGGCGCTGGCCGACGAGGTGCTGGTGCCGCGTGGTTTCGAGGTCGTCACGCCGCGCTCGGATGACGAGCGTGGCAGCCAGGTCTCCCTCTCGCATCCGTCCGCGTACGGCGTCGTGCAGGCGCTCATCGCCCGCGGGGTGGTGGGTGACTACCGCGAGCCGGACATCGTCCGCCTCGGCTTCGCCCCGCTGTACGTCCGCCACGTCGACGTGGTCGACGCCGTCGCGCACCTTGTCGCCGTGGTCGACGCAGGGGAGGAGCGGGACGAGCGGTACGTCGTGCGTACGACCGTCACCTGACCCGGACGGGGCGCCGACGCCCGCTCGCACCGGCGTGCTGAGCCGCATGGGGGCCTGCCTCTACGCTGTTCCGCGTCCGCGAGAGGGAGGTTCGGCTGGTGCGCGTCTGGCGTGCGCTCGATGACGTCGAGGTGGCGACCGGCGCCGACCCCGGTCGGCGGTCCGTCGTGACGATCGGGAACTTCGACGGGCTGCACCGGGGGCACCAGCAGGTGCTCGCCGGCGTCGTCGAGCGGGGTCGTGAGCTCGGCGCCACCTCTGTCGTCACGACGTTCGACCCGCACCCGATGACCGTCATCCACCCCCATGCCGCACCGCTCCGGCTGACCGACATGGATCGCCGCCTCGCGTTGCTGGACGAGCTCGGCGTGGACGCCGTCCTCGTCCTGCCGTTCACCCGTGAGCTCTCGCTGTGGGAGCCGCCGCAGTTCGTCGAGCGGGTGCTCGTCGACGCGCTGCGGGCCGTCGAGGTGCACGTGGGCGAGAACTTCCGGTTCGGCCACCGCGCCGCCGGCAACATCGGGACCTTGCGCGAGGAGGGTGCACGCCACGGCTTCGCCGTCCACGACGTCCCGCTGGCCGGAGACTCCGCGCGGTGGTCGTCGACGTACGTCCGCCAGTGCATCGCCGAGGGCGACACGACCGCGGCCGCCGAGGCCCTCGGCCGCCCGCACCGGGTCGAGGGGCCAGTCGTCGAGGGGGACAAGAGGGGTCGAGCGCTCGGCTACCCCACCGCCAACCTCGCCCTGGACGACGACGTGGCGGTCCCTGCCGACGGCGTCTACGCCGGATGGCTGGTCCGTGCGAGCGGCGACCGGATGCCCGCCGCGATCTCCATCGGCACCAACCCGACGTTCGGCGGGACGACCCGCCGCGTCGAGGCGCACGTCCTCGACCGTGACGACCTCGAGCTGTACGGCGAGCGGGTCGGCGTCGAGTTCGCCGACCGGCTGCGGGAGACGGTCGCGTTCGACGGCGTCGCGCCGCTGCTCGAGCAGATGGCTCGGGACGTCGAGCAGGCGCGGGCCCTCACCGCGGCGCCATGAGCGAGGTCGAGGAGACCGAGCGCTGGTTCGTCCGCCAGGGGCTCCCGTTCTTCGTCGAGGGCCGGTCCATCACCGTCGACGACCTCGTCCACGGCCGGTCCCTGGTCGTGCTCGTCCTCGTGTACTTCGGGTCGCTTCTCGTCGCGGTCCCCGCCGACGAGCCGTGGCCGCAGCGACTGCTGTACGCGGGCCTGGGCCTGCTCGCCCTCGCCGCCGTCTGGGTGGCGGCCAACCTGGCCCGCCGCCAGCGCGCCCTGGAACGTCCCCGGCGGGTGGGCGCCGTCGAGGTGGCTGTCTTCACGCTCGGTCCTGCGTCGGCCGTGGCCGTCCTCCGCCAGGACGCCGAGATGGTGCTCACCGTGCTCCTCGCCGACGTCACCGTCCTCGGCGTGGTTGCCGCCGCCGAAGTGCTCGACGCCGCGCCGATCGCCCGGTGGGCCCTGTCGCGCACCTTCAGGGAGCTCAGCTCACTCTTCCGCCTGGTCACCCGCGCCCTGCCGATGCTGCTGCTGTTCATGACGTTCCTGTTCATCAACACCGAGGTGTGGCAGGTCTCGTCGTCGCTGTCCACCCCGGTGCTCTGGCTGGCGGTCGCCTTCTTCGGCACGCTGGCGGTCGGGTTCCTGGTTGCCCGCATCCCGGAGGAGGTGGCCGCGGTCAACGACGAGGTGGAACGAGAGTCCGTTCGCCGCGCGCTGGCCGGCACCCCGCTCGCCGACCTGCGCGACGAGCTGCCCGACGACCTCCGCGCCGAGCCCCTGGCACGCAAGCAGCGGGTGAACCTGCTGCTCGTGCTGCTCGTGACCCAGATGTCGCAGGTGCTGCTGCTGGCCGTGTCCGTCTGGCTGTTCTTCCTGGCGTTCGGTCAGGTGGCGATCGAGGACGGCGTCATCGAGAGCTGGGTCGGCGACGGCGCTCCGCACGCCATCCCGCTCCTGCCCTGGTTGTCGCAGGAGCTGCTGCAGGTCTCGATCTTCCTCGCCGCGTTCTCCGGCCTGTACTTCACCGTCTACGCCGTCACCGACGCGAACTACCGGGAGCAGTTCTTCACCGAGCTCACCGACGAGCTGGAGCGTGCGGTCGGGGTCCGGTCCGCCTACCTGGCCCTGCGCAGGGCGGACGCGACCCGGTCATAGGGTTCGGCGCATGGAGTTCCGCACCCTCGGGTCCAGCGGCGCGGCCGTGTCGACGTACTGCCTGGGCACCATGACCTTCGGCGCCGAGACCGATGAGGGGGGCAGCCACGAGCAGCTCGACACCTTCGTCGAGGCCGGCGGCACCCTCGTCGACACCGCGGACGTCTACGCGACCGGCCGGTCGGAGGAGATCATCGGGCGCTGGCTCGACGACCGGCCCCCGGACGTCACCGACCGGGTCGTCCTCGCCACCAAGGCCCGGTTCGCGATGGGCGATGACGCCAACGACCTCGGGTTGTCGCGTCGGCATCTCGCCCGGGCGCTCGAGGCGTCGTTGCGCCGGCTGCGGGTGGACACCATCGACCTCTACCAGGTGCACGGCTGGGACCCGCTCACCCCGGTCGAGGAGACGCTGCGATTCTTCGACGACGCCGTCCGTGCGGGCAAGGTCCGGTACGTCGGCCTGTCCAACTTCACCGGCTGGCAGGTGCAGAAGACCGTTGACCGGGCCGAGCGGCACGGCTGGCCGCGGCCGGTGACCCTGCAGCCGCAGTACAACCTGCTGGCCCGCGAGATCGAGTGGGAGATCGTTCCCGCCGCCCGCGAGAGCGGGCTCGGCCTGCTGCCGTGGTCCCCGCTCGGCGGCGGCTGGCTCACCGGCAAGTACACCCGCGACGAGCGGCCGACCGGGGCGACCCGCCTGGGGGAGAACCCCGAGCGAGGTGTCGAGGCCTACGACACCCGGTCGGCGACCGAGCGCACCTGGGCCGTCATCGACGCGCTCCAGGAGGTCGCCGAGGGCCGCGGTGTCCCGATGGGCCGGGTCGCGCTCGCCTGGTTGCACGACCGGCCAGGTGTGTCGTCGGTGATCCTCGGCGCGCGCACCACGGACCAGCTCACGGACAACCTCGCCGCGACCGGACTGCACCTGACACCGGAGGAGACGGCCCGCCTGGACGCGGCCAG
>DASVBQ010000356.1:0-3190 GCA_036375795.1 Actinomycetes bacterium | reverse complement strand
CGACAAGCCGCTGTCGCCCAAGCTGCTGGTGATGTCCCTGCGCGACCACGCGCTCGCCAAGGCCCCCTACCTGCTGGCCCATGGGGACCCGGCCCGGGCGGCTCTCCCGGAGCAGGCGCGCACCGAGGCCGAGCGGCCGCTTGTCGGCACGGCCGAGGTGGGCGGCGTGATCGACCCGGACGTGCTGTGGTCGTGCACCACGTGCGGGGCCTGCGTCGAGCAGTGCCCGGTCGACATCGAGCACATCGACCACGTCGTGGACATGCGCCGCCACCAGGTGCTCGTCCAGGGGGACTTCCCGGAGTCGGCCAACCCGATGCTGCGGAACCTGGAGCATGCCGGCGACCCGTGGGGCCGGGGCGCCGGGGCCCGGATGGACTGGGCCTCGGGCCTGCCCTTCGAGGTCCGGGTGCTCGGAGCGGGCGGAGAGGACCGACTGCCCGACGACGTCGAGTACCTGTTCTGGGTGGGCTGCGCCGGGGCACTGGACGACAACGCGGTACGCACCACCCGCGCCGTCGCCGAGCTGCTCGACGAGGCCGGCGTCCCGTTCATGGTGCTCGGCGAGGCCGAGACGTGCACCGGCGACGCCGCCCGCCGGATGGGTCACGAGTTCCTCTTCCAGATGCTCGCCCGGCAGAACGTCGAGACCCTCAACGCGGCCGGAGCGCGCACCATCGTGGTGACGTGCGCGCACTGCTTCAACACCCTGGCCAACGAGTACCCGCAGCTCGGGGGTCACTACGAGGTGGTGCATCACACCCAGCTGCTGGCCCGGCTCGTCGCCGAGGGACGGCTGCGTCCGGTCCAGCCGGTGGAGGCGACGATCACCTACCACGACGCGTGCTACCTCGGCCGGCACAACCGGGTGTTCGCGCCGCCGCGGGACATTCTCGGCAGCGTCCCAGGCGCCCGGGTCGCGGAGATGCCCCGGAACGAGGAACGCTCCTTCTGCTGCGGCGCCGGCGGGGCCCGGATGTGGATGGACGAGACCATCGGGCAGCGGATCAACGAGAACCGCACCGACGAGGCGCTCGCCCTCCGCCCCGACCTGGTCACCGCCGCCTGCCCGTTCTGCATCGTCATGCTCACCGACGGGGTCAACCTCCGGCAGCAGCAGGGCCAGGCTCCGGAGAGCGTCGAGGTCACCGACGTGTCCGAGGTCCTGCTCCGCTCGGTGCGCAGCCCGGGGCGCGGAGCGCCCACAGCCACCGGCACAGCCACCCCCTCCGAAGGGACCGCGCCATGACATCCGGCACCGACCCCACACACCTCGGCGGAGAGGGGCTGGACCCCGGCACGCTGAACCTGATGCTCGAGGCGCTCGGTGACTTCGTCGCCGCCGAGCTCCCGGAGAGTCGGATGCTCGACCTCGACCACGAGGACACCTGCCCCGAGGACACCGTGCGGGCCATGTGCAGCGACGCGCTCGGCGTCCAGCTGGTCTTCGTCCCCGAGGCGTACGGCGGAATGGGTGGGGGCGCCTTCGACTCCTACCGGGTCTGCGAACGCCTCGCCCGCATCGACATCGGACTGGCCACGTCGGTCTTCGCGACCTTCCTCGGCAGCGACCCGATACTCGTGGGCGGCACCGAGGAGCAGCGGAAGGAGTGGCTGGGCCGGATCGCAGAGCATGGGCTGGTCTTCGCCTACGGGGCGACCGAGCCCGAGGCGGGCAGCGACCTGGCGGCGATGACCACGACGGCTGTGCCGGTGCCGGACTCGGACGGCGCCGTGAATGCCTACCGCATCACCGGGCGCAAGCAGTGGATCAGCAACGGGACCATCGCCGACGCGTGCTCGGTGCTCGCGATGGCGCCCGGCGGCCCCTCGTGGTTCGTGGTGGAGAGGGGCACCGACGGCTTCTCGTCCGCCCCGCCGGAGGACAAGCACGGCATCCGGCTGTCGAACACCGCGGCGCTGTTCTTCGACGACGTGGTCGTGCCCGTGGAGAACCTCGTGGGAGGGGTCGAGGGCCGGGGTCTCGTCCAGGCGCAGCACGTGTTCGGCTACACCCGGCTGATGGTCGCGGCGTTCGGCCTCGGGGGTGGCTGGGAGGCGATGGACCGGGCGATCGTGTACTCGACCCAGCGGATCCAGGGCGGCGCCCGACTGAGCGAGAAGCAGGGCTACACGCACAAGCTGGTCGTCCCGCATGTGGTCCGGCTCGAGGCCGCGCGGGCGTTCGTCGAGGAGACGGCTACGCGCATCGACGCCGGTGAGGGCGAGGCCGGCGCGCTGAACACCGAGGGGGCGATCGCCAAGTACCTCGCCACCGAGGCCGGCATCGCGGCGGCGGACGCCGCGATCCAGGCGCACGGCGGCTACGGGTACACCCGGCCCTACCTCGTGGAGAAGATCCGCCGCGACGTCCGGATCACCACGATCTACGAAGGCACCTCCGAGATCTTGGAGATGACCATCGCGCGGGACCGCTGGCAGGCGCACCTCAAGACGCGCGGAAACCACTACCGAGCCGCGGCCGCTGACGTCGAGGGGCTGCATGCGTCGCACCCGACCGTCGGCGCCGATGTCGCGGCGCTGGGCCTGGAGTGCCTGGCCGACGTTCTCGAGGCCTGCCGGCTCGGCCGGCTGACCCGCAACCAGCACGTGCTGCTGCGACTCGGTGAGCTGGTCGCCCACGCCGAGTCCGCGGCCGCGCTCGTCCGGCGTGCCGTCGCAGCGGCCGAGGGGCGGTTGCCCGAAAAGGCCGACACCCGGTTCGACGCGGCCGGCCTGGCCACGATCAGTCGGGTGTTCGCCCGTGAGGCGGCGCTCAAGATTGCCGAGGAGGGCGTCCGGTGGGTCGCCGGCGCCTCCGACCCAGAGGCCGCCGGAGCGCTGGCAGCCACCCTCCCGCTCGACCGCGTGCGGGTCGCCCAGGCCGGGCTCCTCGCCGACATGGACGCCGTCGCGGACGCGCTCTACGACCGCGTCGGCGCCCGCTGACACCGAAGGATCTGGCCATGAACGAGTCCCCACATCCGCCGGTCGCCGTCGTCGGCGTCGCCGCGATCATGCCGGACGCCCCGGACGCCGCGACGTTCTGGCGAAACATCCGCGATGGCCGCTACTGCATCAGCGACGTCCCGACCGAGCGGTGGGACCCCGAGCTGTACTACGACCCCGACCCGGCCGCGCCGGACAAGACGTACAGCAGGATCGGCGGCTGGGTTCGGGACTACCCGTG
>DASVBQ010000344.1:0-10483 GCA_036375795.1 Actinomycetes bacterium | reverse complement strand
AGCTCACTGCGCTGCTCGACCGTGAGCCCGGTCTGCGCCGGGCGCTCACCGACCCGGCGCGCGACGGCGACGACCGGGCCGGCCTGGCCCGTGGCGTCTTCGGCGACCGGGTGGGCGGCGCGGCCCTCGACGTCCTCGTGTGGGCGGTGCGCTCCCGCTGGTCGACTCCCCGTGATCTGTCCGACGCCCTCGAGCTGCTTGCGGTGGAGGCCCAGGTGGCGACCGCCGAGAAGGCTGGGCGGCTGGACACGGTCGAGGACGAGCTGTTCCGGACCAGCCGGGTCGTCGCGGGCTCGGCCGAGCTGCGCTCGGCACTGTCCGACCGGTCGGCACCCGTCGACAGCCGTGCCGCGCTCATCGAGGGGCTGCTCGAGGGCAAGGCCGCCGAGGAGACGAGGCGCCTGGTCCGCCAGGCGGTCGTGGCGCCGCGGGGACGCCACTTCGACCGCATACTCGAGGAGTACGGCCAGGTCGCTGCCGACCGTCGCCGGAGGCTGGTGGCGACCGTCACGGCGACGGTCCCGCTGACGGAGGAGCAGCGCAGCCGGCTGGGCGCAGCGCTCGCCCGCATCTACGGACACGACGTGCACCTCAACGTCGAGCTCGACCCGTCCATCGTGGGCGGGATCCGGGTGGAGATCGGCGACGAGGTGATCGACGGCTCCGTGGTGAGCCGGCTCGAGGACACCCGCCGTCGGCTCGCCGGCTGAGCCACGTACCAACCTGAAGACCTGAAGACCAGACAGAGACGACAGAGAGCAGGGAACACGACATGGCCGAGCTCACCATCCGGCCGGAGGAGATCCGGGACGCACTCGAGCGCTTCGTGTCCTCCTACGAGCCGGAGGCCGCCGGGCGCGAGGAGGTCGGGCACGTCACCGAGGCCGGTGACGGCATCGCCCGTATCGAGGGCCTGCCCTCGACGATGACGAACGAGCTGCTCGAGTTCGAGGACGGCACGCTCGGGCTCGCGCTGAACCTCGACGTGCGCGAGATCGGCGCCGTCGTCCTCGGCGAGTTCCGCGGCATCGAGGAGGGCCAGCCGGTCCGGCGTACGGGCGAGATCCTGTCCGTGCCGGTGGGTGACGGCTTCCTCGGCCGCGTCATCGACCCGCTGGGCAACCCGCTCGACGGCAAGGGCGAGATCGAGTCGTCCTCGCGGCGCGCGCTCGAGGTGCAGGCTCCGTCGGTCGTGCAGCGTCAGCCGGTGAAGGAGCCCCTGCAGACCGGCATCAAGGCGATCGACGCGATGACCGCGATCGGCCGCGGCCAGCGCCAGCTGGTCATCGGCGACCGGCAGACCGGCAAGACGGCGGTGTGCCTGGACACGATCATCAACCAGAAGGACAACTGGGCCTCCGGCGACCCCAAGCTCCAGGTCAAGTGCATCTACGTGGCGATCGGCCAGAAGGGCTCGACCATCGCCGGCATCCGGCAGGCGCTGGAGGAGAACGGTGCGCTGGAGTACACCACCATCGTGGCCGCGCCGGCCTCGGACCCGGCCGGCTTCAAGTACCTCGCGCCGTACACCGGCTCGGCCATCGGCCAACACTGGATGTACGAGGGCCAGCACGTCCTGATCGTCTTCGACGACCTGTCCAAGCAGGCCGACGCCTACCGCGCCGTGTCGCTTCTGCTGCGCCGCCCACCGGGCCGCGAGGCCTACCCCGGTGACGTCTTCTACCTGCACTCCCGGCTGCTCGAGCGCTGCGCGAAGCTCTCCGACGAGATGGGCGGCGGCTCGTTGACCGGCCTGCCGATCATCGAGACAAAGGGCAACGACGTGTCGGCGTTCATCCCGACCAACGTCATCTCCATCACCGACGGACAGTGCTTCCTCGAGACCGACCTGTTCAACTCCGGCGTCCGTCCGGCGATCAACGTCGGCATCTCGGTGTCCCGGGTCGGCGGCTCGGCGCAGGTCAAGGGCATGAGGAAGGTCGCGGGCCGCCTGCGCCTGGACCTGGCGCAGTACCGCGAGCTCGAGGCGTTCGCCGCGTTCGGCTCCGACCTGGATGCCGCGTCCAAGGCCCAGCTGGCCCGCGGCGCCCGCCTGGTCGAGCTGCTGAAGCAGCCGCAGTACGCCCCGTACTCCGTCGAGAACGAGATCGTCTCGATCTGGTCGGGCACCACCGGCAAGCTCGACGACGTGCCGGTCGAGGACATCCGCCGCTTCGAGAGCGAGCTGCTCGACTACCTGCACCGCGAGGAGAAGGGTCTCGTCAGCACGATCGCGGAGACCAAGGACCTCGCCGACGACACCGTCACCGCACTGGAGAAGGCGGTCGACACCTTCAAGCGGCAGTTCGAGACCTCCTCGGGCGAGCTGCTCGTCAGGGACGAGCCCGTGGGCTCGCTGCGCGAGGAAGAGCTGGAGCAGGAGACCATCAAGAAGCACGTCCGCAAGCCGCCGGCGAAGCAGCAGTAGCCCATGGGAGCCCAGCTTCGGGTCTACCGCCGACGAATCCGGTCGGTGCAGGCGACCAAGAAGATCACCAAGGCGATGGAGCTCATCGCGGCCTCACGCATCGTCAAGGCGCAGCAGCGGGTCGCCGAGTCCACGCCGTACGCCGAGGCGATCACTCGTGCGGTCTCGGCGGTGGCGAGCTTCTCCGACGTCGACCACCCGCTGACCGGCGCCGCCATCCCCGAGCAGGAAGAGGGCCCGGCCCGCGCCGCTGTGCTGCTGGTGACGAGCGACCGTGGCCTGGCCGGCGCCTACTCCTCCAACGCCATCAAGGAAGCGGAGCGCCTGTCCGGGCTGCTCCGCGACCAGGGCAAGGAGGTCGTGCCCTACGTCGTCGGGCGCAAGGGCGTCGGCTTCTACCGGTTCCGCAACCGGGAGATGGCGGGGGAGTGGACCGGCTTCTCGGAGAGCCCCACCTACGCCGACGCCAAGGAGGTCGCGGACGCGCTCATCTCGGCCTTCCTCACCGCGAATGCAGAGGGCGGGGTGGACGAGATCCACATCGTCTACACGCAGTTCGTGAGCATGGTGACCCAGCGGACGGTCGCACGACGCCTGCTGCCGCTCGAGGTCGAGGAGACCGAGGAGGAGCCCGAGGGCGGTGCCTTCCCGCTCTACGAGTTCGAGCCGTCGGCTGAGTCGGTGCTGGACGCGCTGCTGCCCCGCTACATCGAGAGCCGCATCTACAACGCGCTGCTGCAGGCTGCCGCCTCGGAGCTCGCGGCGCGGCGCCGGGCGATGAAGTCCGCCACGGACAACGCCCAGGAGCTCATCAAGACCTACACACGCATGGCCAACGCGGCCCGCCAGGCCGAGATCACCCAAGAGATCAGCGAGATCGTCGGTGGCGCGGACGCGCTCGCCAGCGCCAACGCCGGGAGTGAGTGAGAGATGACTGCTGTAGCCGAGAACACCGAGACCACCGCCATCCCCGGCGGCACCGGCCGGGTGGCCCGGGTGATCGGGCCGGTCGTCGACGTGGAGTTCAGCGTCGACTCGATGCCCGAGATCTACAACGCGCTGACCGTCGACGTGGTCCTCAGCGGTGAGAAGAAGATGCTCACCCTCGAGGTCGCCCAGCACCTCGGCGACAGCCTGGTCCGCGCCATCTCCATGGAGCCGACCGACGGCCTGGTCCGCGGCGCCGAGGTCACCGACACCGGCAGCGCGATCACCGTGCCGGTGGGCGACGTGACCAAGGGGCACGTCTTCAACGCCCTCGGCAAGCCGCTCGACGTCGACGAGTCGACGCTCGAGATCACCGAGCGCTGGCCGATCCATCGCCGTCCGCCGGCCTTCGACCAGCTCGAGTCCAAGACCGAGATGTTCGAGACCGGCATCAAGGTCATCGACCTGCTCACGCCGTACGTCCGTGGCGGCAAGATCGGCCTGTTCGGCGGTGCCGGCGTCGGCAAGACGGTGCTGATCCAGGAGATGATCTACCGCGTCGCCGAGAACTTCGGTGGCGTGTCGGCCTTTGCCGGCGTCGGTGAGCGCACGCGTGAGGGCAACGACCTCTTCCTGGAGATGACCGAGACCGGCGTCATCGACAAGACCGCGCTGGTCTTCGGTCAGATGGACGAGCCTCCGGGCACGCGCCTCCGCGTCGCCCTGTCCGCACTAACGATGGCGGAGTACTTCCGCGACGTTCAGAAGCAGGACGTGCTGCTGTTCATCGACAACATCTTCCGCTTCACCCAGGCGGGCTCCGAGGTGTCGACACTGCTCGGCCGCATGCCGTCGGCCGTGGGCTACCAGCCGACTCTGGCTGACGAGATGGGCATCCTGCAGGAGCGCATCACCTCGACCCGCGGTCACTCGATCACCTCGATGCAGGCGATCTACGTCCCCGCGGACGACATCACCGACCCGGCCCCGCACACCACGTTCGCCCACCTCGACGCCACGACGGTGCTCTCCCGGCCGATCTCCGAGCTGGGCATCTACCCGGCCGTGGACCCGCTGGACTCGACGTCGCGGATCCTGGACCCGCGCTACATCGCTGATGACCACTACCGCGTCGCGGCCCGGGTGAAGGAGATCCTGCAGCGCTACAAGGACCTCCAGGACATCATCGCGATCCTCGGCATCGACGAGCTCTCCGAGGAGGACAAGGTCCTCGTCAACCGGGCACGTCGCATCCAGCGCTTCCTGTCGCAGAACACGTTCGTGGCCAAGGCCTTCACCGGCCTCGACGGCTCCTTCGTGCCGCTCGACGAGACGATCGACGCCTTCAAGAAGCTCACCGAGGGTGAGTACGACCACATCCCGGAGCAGGCCTTCTTCATGTGCGGCGGTCTCGACGACGTCGAGAAGAAGGCCAAGGAGCTGGAGAAGGGCTGACCATGGCTGATCATCAGTCGGACGCGCTGCAGGTCGAGCTGGTCGCCGCCGACCGGACCGTCTGGACCGGTGAGGCAGCGATGGTCGTCACGCGCACGGTCGACGGCGAGCTGGGGATCCTGCCACACCACGCGCCCCTGCTGGGGACGCTGGTGAACGGCACGGTGCACATCCGTCAGCAGGAGGAGGAGGACGTCTACGCGGTCGTTCACGGCGGGTTCCTCTCCGTGGCCGACAACAGGGTCGGCATCCTCGCCGAGGAGGCCTCGCTAGCCCAGGAGATCGACCTGGCCGAGGCGGAGGCCGAGCTGGAGCGGGCCAAGGCGTCCGGGGACGAGGACGCGGTGCACCTGGTTCGCCGCGCCGAGGCCCGGATCCGCGCGGCCGGCATGATCCGCTAGCCCCGTCATGCGGGTGGGGCGGTCAGCTGGTCGGGACACCCGATGACGCTGGTCGTCGTGCTCGATGTGCTCGCCGCGCTGGTCGTCCTGGCCCTGCTGACGCTCGGGGGGCTGGCCCTGCGGCGCCGCCTCATCACCCGCCGGGGCGGCACGTTCGACTGCAGCCTGCGGCTGCACGAGGCGGCCCACGGCAAGGGGTGGGTGCTCGGCATCGGTCGCTACGCCGGCGACGTGCTGGAGTGGTACCGCGTGTTCAGCTACTCGACCCGGCCGCGGCGCATCCTGGCCCGCCGCCACCTGCAGGTCGTCGACCGGCGTGAGCCGACCGGCGTCGAGGTGTTCTCCCTGCTCGCTGGTGCCGTGATCGTGTCGTGCCGTGGCGAGGGCGGGTCGGTGGAGCTCGCGATGAGCTCGGAGGCCCTCACCGGCTTCCTGTCATGGGTGGAGTCCGCGCCTCCCGGCGTCCCCCGGAGCTGAGTCGCCCCCAGCACGCGGGCGTACCCGAATCACGGTGAAAGCCCCGATCCAGGCCGACGACACCCGGTCGAGCGGCGGTTTCACCGTGATCTGGGCACGCGGAGCCCGAGGGTGAGTGCCCGGTGCGGCTGTTTACCGGAACGGTTACCCGTGCCCCGGAGCGGTCAGCGGTTGGCGCCAGGCACCCAGAGCACGTCGCCCTCGGCCCGGTTGGCGTGACGCGCCAGGACGAAGAGCAGGTCCGACAGGCGGTTGAGGTACTTCGCGGTCAGCGGGTTCATCGTGTCCGGGTGCGCCTCCAGCGCCCGCCAGGTCGCCCGCTCGGCGCGCCGCACGACGGTACGTGCGACGTGCAGGTGGGCCGCGCCCGGCGTGCCGCCGGCGAGGACGAACGAGCGCAGCGGCTCCAGGTCGGCGTTGAAACGGTCGATCTCGCGCTCCAGCGCGTCGACCTGCTCCTGGACCACCCGCAGCGGCGGGTACTTCGGGTCGGGCTCGACGGGAGTGCACAGGTCGGCGCCGACGTCGAACAGGTCGTTCTGCACGCGGGTCACGACAGCGGCCACGTCGTCGTCGAGCGCCCCCGACGCGAGCGCGACCCCGAGGAAGGCGCCGGCCTCGTCGCAGTCGGCGTACGCCTCCAGTCGCGGGTCGTTCTTGCTGATGCGGCCGCGCCCGCCGAAGCCCGTGGTGCCGTCGTCGCCGGTCCGGGTGTAGATGCGCGTCAGGTTGACCATGCCGTCATGCCTCTCATGCCGGCGACTCTACGATGCCTGCCATGGAGAGGTTCCGCGTCGTGGGTGGCGCCCGGTTGGCGGGGGAGGTTCGCGTCACCGGGGCGAAGAACAGCGTGCTCAAGGTGATGGCCGCGGCACTGCTGGCCGAGGGCCGCACGACGTTGACCGACGTGCCGCACATCCTCGACGTCGAGATCATGAGCGAGCTGTTGCGACGGCTCGGCTGCGTCGTCGACTACGAACCGGACGCGGCCACGGTCGCGATCGACGTGCCGGCGCGGCTCGGCCACCAGGCGGACTACGACCTCGTCCGCCGGATCCGGGCCTCGATCTGCGTCCTCGGCCCGCTGATCGCCCGGTGCGGCGAGGCCGAGGTGGCCATGCCGGGCGGCGACGCGATCGGCAGCCGACCGCTGGACATGCACATCGCCGGCCTCTCCAAGCTCGGCGCCGAGCTCGACAGCGAGCACGGCTACATCGTGGCCCGGGCCCCGCACGGGCTCACCGGCGCCACCGTGTGGCTGGACTTCCCCAGCGTGGGCGCCACCGAGAACATCCTGATGGCCGCCATCCTGGCCCGCGGCACGACCGTGATCGACAACGCCGCGCGCGAGCCCGAGATCGTCGACCTGTGCCAGATGCTGCAGCAGATGGGCGCGAAGATCGACGGGCTCGGCACCTCCACCCTCACGGTGGAGGGCGTCGACCGGCTCACGCCGACCACCCACGCGATCGTGCCTGACCGTATCGTCGCCGGCACCTGGGCGTTCGCCGCCGCCATGACCCGTGGAGACGTCACCGTGCACGGGGCACGGCCGGAGCACCTGGAGATCGCGCTGGACAAGCTCGGCGGCGCCGGCGCGACGGTCGACCTCGTCGACGACGGGTTCCGGGTGGTGATGGACCGCCGGCCGGTGGCGGTGGACGCGGTCACCCTGCCCTACCCCGGCCTCGCGACCGACCTGCAGCCGGTGGTCATGGCGCTGGACGCGATCGCCGACGGCGCCGCGATGATCACCGAGAACATCTTCGAGGGCCGGTTCGTCTTCGCCAGCGAGCTGGCCCGGCTCGGCGCGCACGTGCGCACCGACGGCCACCACGCCGTCGTACGCGGGGTCCCGCGGCTGTCCGGCGCGCCGGTGCGCGCCAGCGACATCCGGGCGGGTGCGGCGCTGACGCTCGCCGGGCTGGTCAGCGAGGGCGTCACGCACGTGAGCGACATCGTCCACGTCGACCGCGGCTACCCGGGCTTCGACGCCCAGCTGCGAGCCCTCGGCGCGGACGTGACTCGCGAGCCGGACCCGGACGCCGAGTACTTCGACTGAGCCTGCGGGCCTCAGCCGGCCAGCAGGCGCCGGGCCTCCACCTCGTCGGCGCGGAACACCATGAGCCGTGGGCCGTCGGTCGTGGTCACCAGCGAGGCGCGGATCCCCGCGGCCTCGAGCCGTTGCCGGCACACCTCGCCCTCGATGTACGTACCCGGGGAGGAGATGGACACCAGCAGCCCGTACTCCTCCTCGTGCCCGGCCTGCGCCCTGCGCTCCACGAGCGAGCGGCTGCGCCCGCCGAAGGCCCACCGGAGCAGGAGCGCGAGCAGGCCGACCATCACGATCGCGATGAGGTAGCTCCGCCAGTCCGGCACGCTCCCGATTGTCCACCTACGGGCGCCGGATAGGCTCCCGCGGTCCGCCGTCTCGTCCCGAGGAGCAGGTCCGCATGTCCACCAATCTTGCTGTCGTCGGTGCCGGGCTCATGGGCTCTGGCATCGCCCAGGTCGCCGCCGTCGCCGGGCACCGGGTCCTGCTGCGTGACGTCACCGACGAGGCCCTCGCCCGGGGCCGGGCCGGCATCGAGAAGTCCCTCGCCCGGTTCGTCGCCAAGGGTGGGCTCGAGCAGGCGGCGGCCGACGACGCCCTCGGCCGGATCACCACGACCACCGACCTCGAGGCGGTCGCCGACGCCGAGGTCGTGGTCGAGGCGGCCTTCGAGAAGCTCGAGGTCAAGCAGGAGATCTTCCGCGAGCTCGACCGCCTCTGCGGCGACGACGCCGTGCTGGCGACGAACACCAGCGCGATCCCGATCACCCAGATCGCTGCCGCAACGGAGCGACCCGAGGCGGTCGTCGGCACGCACTTCTTCTCGCCGGTCCCGATGATGGCGCTCTGCGAGCTGGTGCGCGGCTACAAGACCAGCGACCAGACCCTGGCGGCCGCCCGGGCCTTCGCCGAGTCGGTCGGCAAGACCTGCATCGTGGTCAACCGCGACGTCGCGGGCTTCGTGACGACCCGACTGGTGTGCGCCCTGGCGATGGAGGCAGTCCGCCTGATGGAGAGTGGCGTTGCCAGCGCGGAGGACATCGACACCGCCACCCGGCTCGGGTTCGGCCACGCCATGGGACCGTTCGCGACCATCGACCTGACCGGGGTCGACATCCTGCGCAACGCCAGCCTGAACATCTACGCCGACACCGCGGACGAGAAGTTCTTCCCGCCGGAGTCGCTCTCGCGGATGGTGGCGGCGGGGGACCTGGGCCGCAAGACCGGCCGCGGGTTCTACTCGTACGACCGGTAGCCGGCCGTGGCGTAAGTCACATTGGTCACACCTGTCACAGCGTGGCGTCAAGGAATCTGCACGTGCCGCCCCGTACCGTCGGGTGCCGAGGGACCAGATCGGGCGCGCCGGCGGTGCAACCAAATGCAACCAGCGGTGCAACCGTCCGGGCCCCTCACGCGTCTGGACAGGTGGAGGGGGTGACCGCATGGTCGTCAGCATCGCGTCCGGCTGCGAGATCGCGCTCGAGGGAAGCCTCGACGTGCGCTCGGTGTCGGACGTCCGGGCGGCGCTGCACGCCGCGATCGACGCCGGCACGGGTGACCTCGTGGTCGACGTCTCGGGCGTCGAGGTCGTGGACGCCACCGGCCTGGGCGTCCTGGTCGGCGCCGACCGGCGGGCCAAGCTCGCCGGGCGCCGGGTCGTCCTGCGCGACGCCGGCCCGCGGCTGCTGCGCATCCTGCGCGCGACCCGCCTGCACCGGGTGCTGACGGTGGAGGTCGGCCTGCCCGCCTGAGGCCCGTCGCCGCGCGAGGTTACCGGCCAGTAGACTTCCGGCACCGAGCCGCCGGAGGTGCGCCGTGAGGGACCGACCCTGGGTCATGCGGACCTATGCCGGGCACACCTCGGCCGAGGAGTCCAACGCCCTCTACCGGCGCAACCTGGCCAAGGGCCAGACCGGCCTCTCGGTGGCGTTCGACCTGCCGACGCAGACCGGATACGACCCGGACTCCGAGCTCTCGCGCGGTGAGGTGGGCAAGGTCGGGGTCCCGATCGCGCACCTCGGAGACATGCGAGCGCTGTTCGACGGCATCCCGCTGGCCGAGATGAACACCTCGATGACCATCAATGCGACGGCGATGTGGTTGCTGGCGCTCTACGAGGTGGTCGCCCTCGAGCAGGCACAGGCACAGGGCTCCGATCCGGACGACGTCCGGCGGAGCCTGAGCGGGACGACGCAGAACGACATCATCAAGGAGTACCTCTCCCGCGGGACCTACGCGTTCCCACCGGCCGCCTCGATGCGGCTGACCACCGACCTGATCGCGTACACCGTGGGCCGGATCCCCCGGTGGAACCCGATCAACATCTGCAGCTACCACCTGCAGGAGGCCGGGGCCACGCCGGTGCAGGAGCTGGCCTTCTCGATGGCCACGGCGACCGCGGTGCTCGACGCGGTGCGCGACTCCGGGCAGGTGCCGCCGGAGACGTTCCCCGACGTCGTGTCACGCATCTCGTTCTTCGTCAACGCGGGCGTGCGCTTCGTCGAGGAGATGTGCAAGATGCGCGCCATGGTGCGGCTCTGGGATGAGCTCACCGCGACGCGCTACGGCGTCACCGACGCCAAGGCCCGGCGGCTGCGCTATGGCGTACAGGTCAACTCGCTCGGCCTCACCGAGGCCCAGCCGGAGAACAACGTGCAGCGCATCGTGCTGGAGATGCTCGCGGTCACGCTGTCCAAGGACGCCCGAGCCCGAGCGGTGCAGCTGCCCGCCTGGAACGAGGCG
>DASVBQ010000341.1:0-3520 GCA_036375795.1 Actinomycetes bacterium | reverse complement strand
GATCGACGAGGAGACGGCCGTCGCGCTGCTCGAGGCCTCGACCGCTGCGCCGTCCATCCACAACAGCCAGCCGTGGCAGTTCGAGGTGGGCCCGCGCAGCATCGACCTCTACGCGGACGTGGCGCGCCAGCTGCGGGTGGCCGATGCCTCCGGGCGGTCCCTGCTGATCAGCTGCGGCGCGGCGCTGTTCAACCTCCGGGTCGCCGCCGACCACCTGGGCTTCCATCCCCGGGTACGCCTGCTCCCCACGCCGACCGACCTGACCCACGTGGCCCGGGTCGAGGTCGACCACCGGCACGACCGGCCGGGTCTGCTGGACGAGCTCTACCCCGCGGTGTGGAGCCGGCGCACCAACCGGTACCCCTTCTGGGACCGGCGCATCCCGCGGGCCACGCTCGGCCGGATCGAGGAGGCGGTGTCGCTGGAGAACGCGGTGCTGCGGGTCTACGACGACCCCGTCGAGGTCGACCGGCTGGTCTCGCTGCTGCACGACGCCGAGTTCGAGGAGCGCACGACCGCCCTCGCCGCCGTCGAGCGCCAGTCGTGGGTGGCCCGCCGGGGGCACGGAGAGGGCGTCCCCCGGGAGTCCCTGGGCCCTCGCCCGACCGATCCGCGCACGCCGTTCCGCGACCTCGGCGGGGTCACGGACCGGACCCGCCCGCTCGCGCCGTTCGAGCAGACGCCCACGGTGGCGGTGCTCTCGACGCTGCGCGACGCGCCCGTCGACTGGGTCCGGGCCGGGCAGGCGCTCGAGCGGGCACTGCTCGTGGCGACCCACGACGGCGTCTCCGCCTCGTTCATGAACCAGCCGCTGGAGCACCAGGACCTGCGGTGGCTGGTGCGCTCCCCGGAGACCGGTCAGGGGTTCACCCAGATGGTGCTCCGCCTCGGCTACGGCATCCCGGTGCCCGCAACGCCGCGCCGGCCGGTCGCGGAGGTCCTGCGGCGCCCGGCCGCTCACCCGTCGTGAGGCAGCACCTCCAGCGGCTCGGCGCGGCCTACCGGTGACGCACGTCGTGCCGCTCGAACGCCATCACCGCGACCGCCGTCGCCACCAGCGTGACGGCGACCAGTCCCAGGACGTGGGGGACCGTGGTGCCGGCCGACAGCGGCCCGTCCCCGGCGTACCACCAGAACGGCGAGGCCGGGCGCCAGGGCTGCAGCCCCTCCACGAGGGGGGCGAGCCCGTGCAGCAGGAAGGCCCCGAGCGCCAGCCCCACCGAGGTGCCCGCGGCCAGCCACCGGCGCCCGGTCGCGGCGGCCACGGCCAGGGCGATCGCGCCGTACGCGCTGCCGAGGAGCACCGCGGAGACGCAGGCCGTGACCACCCGCCAGGACGACACCTCGACGTCCACCCACAGCGCGCCGAGGAGGATGGTCAGGGCCAGCGTGGCCCCGACGACGGCGAGCGCGACGAGCACGGCGAGCGCCTTGCGCAGCACCACGCTGCGCCGGCTCACCGGCATCGAGAGCAGCAGGTCGAGCGTCCCCCGCTCCTCCTCCCCGGCCGTCGCGCCGGACGCCAGCCCGACGCCGACGGCCAGCGTGACCAGGGGCACGAGGAAGCTGAACAGCTCGACCTCCAGGAAGCCAGGACCGGTCGTGAAGTCGGCGGTCATCCCGAGGAACGCCCGCATCGCCTCCGGGTAGGACTCGACCAGCCGGCGCATCTCCTGGGCCTGGTCCTGGACGCTGGGGAAGACCGCCAGCTCGATGGCCGTCATCAGGGCGAGCCCGACGCTCCACCCGACGATCGCCCGCCAGTGGTCGCGCAGCGTCTTGGTGAAGACGCCCTCAAGCAGCACCCGACTCGACCCCTTCCATGTAGTCGAGGAAGACCCGCTCCAGGTCCGGCTCGTGCGTGGTCACGTCGAGGAGCCCGTGCGCCGCCGCGAGGGCCATCAGCGGCCCCACCGGACCGGTCACCTCGACGCTGACCCTCGGGCCGGTCACCTGCACGTGGCGTACGTCGGGCAGGCCGGTGAACAGCTCGGCGGGCACAGCGGCGGCGAACGTCAGGTCCAGGTGCCGTCGGGCCCGGGCCCGCAGCTCCGCCACGTCCTGGACGACGGCCACCTGGCCGGCGCGCAGGATCGAGACCCGGTCCGCCAGGTGCTCCACCTCGGACATGACATGGGACGAGAGCAGGACCGTGGCGCCGCCGGCGACGACCTCCCGGAGCAGATCCGCGAACTCCTGCTGCACCACCGGGTCCAGACCGCTCGTCGGCTCGTCCAGGACCGCGAGCCGCGGCTGGTGCATCAGCGCCGTCACCAGGCCGAGCTTCTGCCGGTTGCCCTTCGACAGGTCATGGACGTGGCGGGACAGGTCCAGGTCCAGGCGCTTCGCGAGCTGGTCGGCGTAGCGACGGTCGTCCGTCCCGCGCAGCCGCATCACGTAGCGGATCGTCTCGTCGCCGGTCAGGTCGGGGTACAGCGTCAGGTCTCCGGGCAGGTACCCGAGCTCGCGGCGCAACGTCGCACCTCCCCGGCGCACCTCCGTGCCCAGCACCTCCAGGTGTCCGCGGGTGGGCCGGATCAGGTCGAGCAGCAGCCGAAGCGTCGTGGTCTTGCCGGCGCCGTTGGGCCCGAGAAGGCCGAACACCAGGCCGGCCGGGACCTCGAGGTCGAGCTCGAGGACGCCGACGTGACCGCCGCGGTAGATCTTCGTGAGCCCCTGGCTGCGGACCACCGGTGCCACGTCACACCGTCCTGTGCCGAGCATGCCGGCGCACCCAGGCGACCAGCCGCAGGACCAGGGCTGGGATGGTCGAGAGCAGCAGGCAGTGCACCCAGGCCTGCGCCGGGAGGGCCTCGGTGTTGAGCAGCCGCTGCAGCGGCGGCAGCGTGACGGCGGCGACCTGGAGCAGGACCGCTCCGGCCACGGCGATGTTCAGGAAGCGGTTCGCCCGCATGGCACCGCGGTCGCGGATCGCCAGGGCCACCCAGAGCTGGGCCAGCCCCAGCACGAGGAAGGCGCTGGTCCGGGCGTCCGCGTCGATCTCGCGCGAGAGCAGCGCCCCGCCGGCGGTGACCACGGCGATCAGCAGGCCGGTCGCGGCGATGCGCGCGGCGAGGACCCGGTCGATCACCCGCGCGTCCGGCGCGATGGGCGGCCGCCGCATGGCGTCGGGGGCCACCGGCTCGGCGCCCATGGCCACGCCCGGCAGGCCGTGGGTGAGCATGTTGACCCAGAGGATCTGCCCCGGGAGCAGCGGCACCCGGAAGCCGAGCAGCGGCGCGAAGAGCATGTACAGCACCTCGGCGACCCCGCCGCTGAGTGCGTACCGCAGGAAGCGTTTCAGGTTGTCCTGGATCCGCCGACCCTCCTCGACCGCGTGCACCACGGTCTCGAGCCGGTCGTCGGTCAGCACCAGGTCGGCGGCCTGGCGGGCGACCTCCGTCCCGCCGGCGCCCATCGCCACGCCGATCGCTGCGGTCCGCAGCGCGGGCCCGTCGTTGACCCCGTCGCCGGTGACCGCGACCACCTCGCCGTGGTCCTGCCAGGCCTCCACCAGCGC
>DASVBQ010000286.1:0-5218 GCA_036375795.1 Actinomycetes bacterium | reverse complement strand
GGGTGAGAGGCAGCCTCACGTCCGCCCGCCGCGAACGCCTTACCGCGCAACGGTGGTCACGCCGGAAGCGCGCGATCGCCGTGGGTCGGCCGGCCGAACCGGGTGCACTGGGAGAAAGATCCCGAGGTGGCGCGTCGTTGGCTGCCGGAGGGGACACGTCCCGGACGTCCTGGACGGCCCGACGTACGTCGGTCTGGTCGGGCTGCGGATGGACGTGGCCAGAGTCGGCTTGCTGCCGGTCCCTCACGTGGGCTCGTTCGGCGAGGTGAACGTCCGGCCTACTCCGTGGACGCCGCAGGATCGTCTTCTGCTCCCTCGACGCGGGGCGGCTGGCTCCGGTGCTCGCCGCCGGAGCGGTGTACCGCCTGCCCTACGCGTGGTCCGACGTCGACGTCTCGCGCCGCGGCTCCTCCGTCTCCTACGCGGTCCGTCGACGCTGGCCGGGAGCCGATCACCCGACGACCACCTTCTCTGTGCATGTCGGCGATCGCATCTCCGAGCCCACGCATCTCGACCACTTCCTCACCGCCCGTTGGACCCCTGCACTGGCGTTGGTTCGGCCGCACGATGTGGTGTGCCACCGACCATCCGCCCTGGCGGCTGGACTCCGCCGAGCTTCGGGCCCCCTGTCCCACTCGTGTAGGGCCCTGCGGCCGCCCCGACGCCGGGCTGCTACGACGGGCCGACATGACCGTCCAGGTCGTCCTAAGATCGCCGGTGGGAGGCCGCCGTGCGTGGCTTGGGAATCGATCTGGGCACTGCCAACACGGTCGTGTGCCACGGGCAGCACGGCATCGTCTACAACGAGCCCTCGGTGCTGGTGGCGCGGCTGGACGGCCGCCACCCCAAGGTCATCTCGGTGGGCGCTGAGGCCAAGACGCTTCTGGGCCGCACGCCGCAGGGTCTGACCGTCATCCGCCCGCTGCAGGACGGCGTCATCACCGACCTCGAGGGCAGCCGCACCTACCTGCGCGCGGTGCTGCACCGCCTCCCGGCACGGATGCGGGTGCGGGCCAAGGTCGCGATCGGCGTGCCGTTGGGGGCGACGGCGCTGGAACGGCGTGGGCTGCTGGAGGCCGCGGACGAGGCCCGGGTCGCCAAGGCGGTGCTCGTGCCCGAGCAGGTCGCCGGTGCCGTGGGGTGCGGCATCGACCCCATGGAGCCGCGCGCCCACATGGTGGTGGACATCGGCGGCGGTACGGCCGAGGTGACCGCGTTCTGCTACGGCGGGGTGCTTGGCAGCCGGTCCACCCGGGTGGCCGGCGACGAGATGACGCTGGCGGTCTACGAGTACCTCCGCCACCAGTACCAGCTCGTCGTCGGTGAGCTCGTCGCCGAGGACCTGAAGATACGAGCCGCGACCGAGGAGAGCCCGTCGCTGGTCGTGGAGGGTCAGGACGCCGCGACCGGGCGGCCCCGGCTGGTCACCCTGGAAGTGGACGAGATCGCCGAGGCCATGCGGCCGGTGACCGCCTCGATCATCCAGACGCTGGCCGCGTGCCTGGAGGACCTGCCGCCGCAGAGTGTCAGCGACATCAACGCCGAGGGCGTGCTCACCTTCGGCGGCGGCTCGCTGATGCGCGGCCTCGACAAGCTGCTCGAGGACGCGTTCGGCTTCCCGGTGCAGCGGGCCGAGCGGCCGCTGACCTGCGTTGCCGAGGGGGCGCGGGCCACCTTGGGGCGGCCCGACGTCCTGGCCGCCTACGCGGGGTAGCCGTCAGCGCTCTGCCTGGGTGATGACACGCGGCGCCGTGGCGAGCGGCGGGGTGGCGAGCACCGCCGCCCGGTGCGCGAAGAAGTGCTGCAGGGTCGTGACCACGACCGGGCCGGACGTCTCCGACCCGTGCCCGCCACCGCGTACGAACGACGTCGCGACCACGGCCGGGTGCCGAAGCGGGGCGGCCGCGGTGTACCACGAGTCCGGCTCGCCGTTCGGGCTGGCCGGGTCCTCCGACGAGCCGGTCTTGCCGCCGGCCTGCACGGGCAGCAGGGTGAGCCGGGCGGCCGTGCCGTACGTCGCCGCCTCCAGCATGCCGCGCTGCACCGGCGCGAGACGGTGTGCAAACCGCAACCGCTCCGGCGCGGGCGTCGGCAGCGCCGTGTAGCCGCCCGCCTCGGTCCCGAACGCCAGCCCGAGTCGCGGCGTCGTCAGGCCACCGGTGGCGATGCCGGACGTCCACCGGGCGACCTGCAGCGGGGTGACCGTCACGTAGCCCTGCCCGATGCCCATGATGACCGTCGATCCGCCGTACCAGATGCCGCCGGCGCGCACCACCGACCGCGGCGTGCCGAAGTAGCCGTCGCTCTCTCCGGGCAGGTCGATCCCGGTCGGCCGGCCGACACCGAGCGCGGTCCCGACCCGGTGGATTCGTTCGGGGCCAAGCTGCAGGGCGAGCTTGTAGAAGTAGACGTCGTTGGACCAGGCGATCGCCTGCATCATGTTCTGCGGGCCGAAGCTCGCCCAGTTGCCGAAGGTGTGCCCGCCGTAGGTGAACGAGCCGCCGGTCGGGATCACCGCCTTGGGCGGGATGGCGCGGTACCTCGCGTTCGCCGCGGCCACCACCAGCTTGAACACCGAGCCGGGTGGCGCGTTGACCTGGGTGACGTGGTCGAGGGTGGGGTGCCCTCCGCGGCGGCCGGCCCGGCTCAGCTGCTTGCCCTTGATGGGTGGCCCGTAGACGTCCGGGTCGTACGACGGGAGGCTTGCCATCGCGAGCACCTGACCGGTCTTCGGCGCCATGACGACGGCACCACCCAGGTCACCACCGGACGTCCGGATGCCACGGGCCAGCTCGGCGGTGAGTCGCCGCTGCAGGCCCAGGTCGAGGGTGAGCAGCAGGTCGGCGCCGGGCATCGGCTCGACTCGATCAGCGACGTCGACCGGCACGCCGGACGGGTGCACGTGCACGCACAGCTTGCCGTCGACGCCCCGCAACACCGCGTCGTACTGCTGCTCGACGCCTGCCCGGCCGACCGTGGCGCCGAGCGGCAGCCCCGGCGTCCGCTCCTCGTCGGCCGGCGTGGCCACGCCGACGAAGCCGAGCACGGAGGCGAGCAGGCGGCCCTGCGGGTGCACCCGGCGCGCGGACGGGATGGTGAAGACACCCGGCATCCCAGCGGCCTCCACGCGACGGGCGACGTCCGTCGGCACGGTCGCGACCTGCACCGACAGCTCGTCGGCCCCGGTGAGCGCGGCGCGTCGGAGCCTGTCCGGCGCCCGCCCGGTGAGCCGGGCCAGCCGATCGACGACGTCGGGCTGGTCGGCGAGCAGCGCGGGGACGGCCACCACGTGGCGCTCGGTGGCGTCGCGGGTCAGCACCGTGCCATGTCGATCGGCGATGACGCCGCGCTCCGCAGGGATGCGGATGCAGCGGGTCATCTGGACCTCCCCGACCTCGCGCAAGGTGTCGCCCTCGACCGCGTTCAGCCGCCAGCCGTAGGCAGCGAACCCGGCCAGCACGCAGCTGACCGTCAGGGCGCCGACCCGCAGCAGGCGGGGCCGTGGGTTGCCCCACCGAGGGAGCGACCAGAGCCGGTTGCGGGCGCCCTCCCGGCGGACTCCGAGCACCACGCCGAGGGCGGCAAGGTGCGCCGCCGCCGCGGTGCCGCCGAGGCCCAGCAGCGGGAACGGCACACCGGCGATGGGCAGCAGCCCGAGGTTGCCACCGATCGGCACGATGATCTCGGTCGCGAACAGTGCGGCGAAGCCGGCTGCGACGAGCGTGCCCTGCCGGGTGCGCGGACCGCGGCTGGCCAGCGCGAGCCGCCAGACCAGGGCGATGGCGGCGACAAGGGCGACGGCTCCGGCGATGAGGCCGTACGTCTCGACCAGGCTGGCCAGCGCCAGGTCGTTCTCCCGGCCCGGAAGGTACTCGGCGAGGACGGGGTAGCGCGGGTCGTCGCGCATACCGAGCAGTCCGCCGGATGCAAGCGCGACATGCGCCTGCAGCACGGTGAAACCGGGACTGTCGGTGGACACCGACCCGGACAGGAACGCGTGCAGCCGGTCGAGCTGGTAGGGCCGCAGCAGCTCCACGCCGAGAGGCGCGGCCAGTGCGGCGCCCGCCAGGAGCGGCAGCAGGATCCGCCACGGGACCCGGGCGAGCACGAGCATGGCGAGCGTCAAGGTGGTCAGCAGCGTCGCGGTGCTCAGGTCGGGCTGCACGGCGGTGAGCGCGATCGGGGGGAGCGCGAGCACGAGGGCGAGCGCGACCCGCCGACCGGGAGGGCGGCTCGAGCCGAGCACCTGCGCGAGGACGAGCAGCAGGCCGACCTTGGCCAGCTCCGAAGGCTGCAGGGAGAGCGACCCGGCGAACAGCCATCGCCGCGCACCGTTCGCCTCCGTGCCCGCGAGGTGGACCGCCACCAGCAGGCCGAGCGCGGTCAGGTAGCAGGCCCAGCCCAGCAGCGGCAGCAGCGTCGCACGCGACGCCAGCAGGATCACCAGCAGCAGCAGGCCGACGAGGATGGCCGTCACCTGCTGCGCGACCAGGTCGGAGCCGCCGACGGCGCGCAGGTTGAGCAGGCCCAGCAGGAGAAGCACGCCGGCGGCCAGGACGGCGATGGCGTCGAAGGTCAGTCCAGCGGCGATCCGTCGCAGCTCGCGCGACGTGCGCCGGAAGGGCCCGGCGGTGGGCCCTCCGGTGCCGCTGCGCTCGACGGAGAGCATCGGCGTGTCAGCACGGTCCGGCGCGCGCCGGCACCAGCAGCGGCGCCGACGCGGCCCTGGCGGGCTCGGCGGTGACAGCGGCGACGGCGAGCGCCGGCGACTCGGGGAGCACGACATGGGTCAGCCCGTCGACCCGGTCGGCGCCGACCGGCACCTTGGCCGCTCCGCCGGGGTGTCTGGTGCGTTCGCCCGTGCAGGAGTCGACGACCGTGATGCTCCAGGCGACCGGAATCCTTCTCGAGTCGTCGGGCCAGACCTGGACCGAGACCCGAAGATCGCAGACCTGCCCCGGCACGCAGGTGCTCATCGGCCTGACCGCGACTCGGGTGACCGCACCGGCAGCGGCCGGACCCAGCGTGGGGGCGTCGTTTCCCGCGGCGACAGTGCGGGGGTCGCGGCCCTCGTCGGCGGGTGCGTCGGTGAGCCGCGCCCAGCTGGTGCGGATGTCAGGTCCCAGCAGGGCGACCTCGGTGACGACGGCCGCCCCGAGCAGCGCAAGGCTGACAATGGCGAGCACCATCGGCGAGGGTCTGCGTCGCCTCGGCAGCC
>DASVBQ010000336.1:0-10502 GCA_036375795.1 Actinomycetes bacterium | reverse complement strand
GCCGGGTCACTGACCCACGACTCCAGCCAGGCGAAGCGCTCGCGGCTCATGCCTTCGGGCAGAACCGCCACCCCGCGGCAACCCATCAGACGCGAGATCGCCACGCCACCGCGGCAGTAGTTGCCGGTCGACGGCCAGACCGCGCGGTGCACCGTCGGGTCGAGCTCGCCGGTGACGATCCGCGGCGCCAGGCAGGCGTACGCCGCCAGCACCTTGTGCGCCCGGATCATCGGGAAGCGGTCGCCGAGCGCGACCACGATCCGTGCGTCGACTCCGGTCAGGGACGGCGGCAGGACGACGTGCACCGGCAGCGTGGCCACGTCGGTGCGGTCCTGGTCGTTCCACCAGTGCACCCGGAACAGGTTGAGCGGGTGCGCGTCGTCGGGCTTGACCCCGGCCAGCCGGGCCCGCACCGACGGCGGGATCGACGCCGGTTCGGCGAGCTGTGCGAAGGTCGGCAGCAGCACGCCTGCCGTCCGCAGGCGCTCGACCGTGTGCCCGTACGCCGTGGGGTCGGCCACCCGACCATCCGCTCCCGGCAACCTCATCGCGCGTTCTCCCGTCAGCTCATCGTGAGCGCCAGCACGGCTTTCTGGCCGTGCAGGCGGTTCTCGGCCTGGTCGTAGACGACCGACTGCGGGCCGTCGATCACCTCGTCGGTCACCTCGACTCCCCGGTCCGCCGGCAGCGGGTGCATGAACACCGCGTCGTCGCCTGCCAGCGCCATCCGCCGCCCGTCGGTGATCCAGGAGCGGTACTTGTCGATCAGCCGCTTTCCCTCGACCTCGTCGGTCGTGGTGAGCAACGCGCCCCAGCTCTTGGCGTAGACCACGTCGGCGCCGCGGATGCCCTCGTCGAAGTCGTGCATGACCTCGAAGCCGGCATGCGCCCGGTGCGCGTTCTCCTTTGCCTGCTCGACGACATCGGGGACGAGCGGGAACTCCGGTGGGTGCACGAGCCGCACGTTCATGCCGTAGCGCGGCAGCAGCGTCACCAGGCTCTGCGGCACGCTGATGGGCTTCTGGTAGCTCTCGGCGTAGGCCCAGCTCACCGCGGCAGTCCGGCCGCGAGGGTCACCGAAGCGTTCCACGATGGTGAGCAGATCGGCCAGCGCCTGGTGCGGGTGGAACAGGTCGCACTGCATGTTGAGCACGGGCACCCGGCTGGCCTCGGCGACCTCGCGCAGGTAGCGGTTGCCGACCCCCCAGTCCACGTGGCGGATCGCGATGCCGTCGTTGTAGCGGCCGAGGATCTCGCCGATCTCCTTCGCCGTGTCGCCGTGGGCGATCTGCGTCGAGCGGCTCTCGATGAACTGCGCGTGGCCCCCGAGCTGGGCCATGCCCGCCTCGAAGGACGCGCGGGTGCGGGTGCTCGAGTAGAAGAAGAGCATCGCGAGCACCTTGTCGCGAAGGTAGGCGTGCGGCTGACCGAGCGCGCGCATCCGCTTGAGCTCCAACGCGACGTCGAGCAGCGTGTCGACCTCGTCCTTGGTCCACTCCTGCAGGTCGATCAGGTCGCGGCCGCGCAGGTGGGTCTGCATCGTCGTCCTCCCCTACTCGGCCGCGCCGAGGACCAGCGCGAGCAACGCCATCCGCAGCACCACGCCGTTGTAGGCCTCCAGCCAGTACCGTGCGTGCCGCGTGCTGTCGACGTCGGGCGGCAGCTCGTCCATCCGCGGCAGCGAGTGCAGGATGATCGCGTCGCCCTTCGCCTTGTCGTGCAGCAGCTGCCGCGTCACCTGGTACGCCGGCGGCGTGCGGCCGCGGTCTGCCGAGGCCTCCACCCGGGACTGCGTGTAGTCGGCCTGCACCACCGGCTCCATGTAGATGACGTCCGCGTCGGCGATGCACTTCTCGACAGTCTCGACCTCCTGGTAGGCCACGTTGCGCTCGTCGAGCTCGGCCTTGAAGTCCGGCAGGAGGGACATGTCCGGAGGCGAGACGACGAATGCCTCGAGGTCGAACTGCGCCATCGCGTAGAGGATCGAGTGCATGGTGCGCATCCGCATGTCGCCGACGCAGAGCACCTTGAGCCCGTCGAGCGTGCCCTTCACCTGGTGGATCGTGTACAGGTCGGTAAGCACCTGCGTGGGGTGCTCGCCCCAGCCGTCCCCGCAGTTGATGACGGGCACAGACGCCCAGCGGGCTGCCTCGGCCGGCGCACCCTGCTCGAAGTGGCGCATCGCGATGACGTCGCCGTAGTACTCCAGCATGTGCACGGTGTCCTTGATCGACTCCTGGTAGAAGTCGCCGGCCCGGGTCATCTTCGCGTCGGAGAAGCCGACGACGTGCCCGCCGAGACGGTGCATCGCGGCCTCGGTGGACAACCGGGTGCGGGTGCTGGGCTGGTAGAAGGCGGTCACCAGGGTCTTGTGCCGCAGCAGGTCGCCGTTGCGCCGTTCCCGGGCGTACGGCGCGAGGGTGTCCGCCACCCGGAAGAGCTCGAGGTACTCCTCCCGCTCCATGTCCCTGAGCGAGAGGATGTCCCGGCCGAGGTAGCTACGCATAGTGCCTCTCTCCGATCGGCGCCGGGAAAGGTTCCGGCGCGAAGGTTCGCAACATCAGCTCGACGTCGTCGCCGAGCGGGTAGAGGACGGGGCACGTCGCGCCGTTCTCGACGTACTCCGCGACCTTGGCCCTGCACTCCTCGGGCGTGCCGCATGCGGAGACCATCCGCACCGTCTCGTCAGGCACCAGCCGCATCGCTCGCTCGATCTCCGCCGGGCCCGCGGGCCAGGTGAGGATCTTGCCGATCTCCTCGATCAGTGCCGGGTCGACGCCGCTCGCCTTCATCAGGTGTGGCTGCTGCCCGAGGTACTGCGTGAGCAGCTCGCGGGCCCGGTCCAGGGCCACCCCGCGGTCCCGGTCCATCGAGCAGACGACGAGCTGCGGACGGTCGATGTCGTCGACGGACCGGCCGGCGCGCTCCGCGCCGATGGCCAGCGCGTCCAGTGCCCGCTTGGTGTAGTCGGGCCCGACCATGTAGTTGAGGACCACGCCGTCGGCGATCTCGCCGGCCAGCTCCATCATCTTCATCCCGGTGGCACCGACGTAGATCGGGACGTGCTTGGGCGACCGGTCGCCGTGCACGATGTCTATCTCGACGTCGTCGAGGTGGACGAACTCGCCGTGATAGGTCACCCGCTCCATGGCGAGCAGCCGGCGTGTCACCTCGACGGTCTCGCGCATCGCCGCCAGCGGGTGCACGCGCCTCACGCCGACCTTCGAGGCGAGCGGCTCCCACCATGCGCCGAGACCCATGATCACCCGGCCCGGCGCGAGCTCGTCGAGCGTGGCGAACGTCGCCGCGAGCAGCCCGACGTTGCGGGTCCAGATCGGGATGACCCCGCAGCCCACCTTGATGCGCTCGGTGACCGCGGCGTACGCGGCGATCGGCACTGTCGCCTCGCGGACCAGCCGGCTCTCCGCCTGCCAGACCGCCTCGAAGCCGCACCGTTCGGCGTACTGCGAGTAGTGCATGCCGCTGCGGATCGGGTGCTTGTCCTGCAGGTAGAGCGCCACCCGGTCTGTGTTCGTGACGGTCATCAGCGCCGGCCTCCTTCGGGGATGACGTCGTGCTCGGGGATCTCGGCCAGCCGGGCCCACAGCCGCTCGACCGCCTGGGCCGACTCGGCGGCGACCTTGGCCTCGTCGACGCGGGTGGACCTACGGTCCGCCACGACGAGGTCACCGGCCACGAGCACGTCTCGTACCTGGCGAGCGGACAGCCCGAACACCCAGTGGCCCCCGAGGTTCGCTGCGTCGAGCGGCACCGGCGCCGGGTAGTCGAGCACGGTGATGTCGGCCGGCGCCCCGGGACGGATGGTGCCGAGGAACGGCTCGGCGAAGAGGCGACCGGCCAGCCGCGACCCCTCGGCGAGGCGGTCCAGCGGCCAGGACGGCGCGACTGCCGCACCGGCCTCCTTCGCCCGGAAGTAGGCGGCCTGCGACTCGGTGAACATGTCGCCGCCGATGCCGTCGGTGCCCAGCGCGATGCGACCGTCCCCGACTCGGGCGTGCCCGACTCGGTTGTTCATGTTGCTGCGGGCGTTGTGCACCACCGTCGCGCGAGCGGCCGTGACGATCTCGCGCTCGAGGTCGTCGAGGTGCACGCAGTGCGCCAGCACCGCCGCGTCGGTCACGAGGCCCGCATCCCGCAGCCGCTCCACGACCCGCAGCCCGCTGCGCGCCAGCGAGTCCCGCTCGTCGACAGCGTCCTCGGCCACGTGGATGTGCACGCCCGCACCCGACGAGCGGGCCAGGTCGGCACACGCGGCCAGCGTCGCGTCGGACATGGTGAACGACGCATGCGCACCGACCAGCCCACGGGCCAGCGGCCGGCTCGGCGTGGTCGCGAGGAACCGCCGGTTCTCGTCCACTCCTGCTGACGAGCGCTCCGGCCCGTCGCGGTCGCTCACCTCGTAGCAGAGTGCCGACCGGAGGCCCAGCTCGGCCAGTGCGTCGGCGATGACGTCCAGGGAGCCGTCGATGGCGTTGGGTGACGCATGGTGGTCGACGACGGTCGTCGTCCCGGCGAGCAGGGCGTCCAGGCCACCCCGCAACGCGGACAGCCGCACCAGCTCCAGGTCGAGGGCACGGTCCAGCCGCCACCAGATGCGCTGCAGAACCTGAAGGAAGTCCACCGGCGGCGCCAGCTCGTAGGGCATGCCGCGGGCGAGTGCCGAGTAGAGGTGGGTGTGCGCGCAGACGTTGCCCGGCAGCAGCAGGGTGCCACCGCAGTCACGACGCGCTACGCCGGGTGGCGCGGACCCCAGCGCGACGACGCGGCCACCGGCGACCGTGACGTCGGCCGTCACCACCTCGACCGGGTCCAGGGAGACGACCACGGTCCCGCCGCAGAGCGCCAGCGCACCCGGCGGCCCAGTCGTCGCACCGTGGCCCGTCATCGCGACCCCGGGCGCTGGTGGGCCAACCGCGGCACGGCGGCGAGGGCGGCGGTGGAGTCACGCATCGGCAGCCGGGTGCGCCACCTGCCGTCGAAGTCGTGCAGCGCGCCGGCGACCGCGGATGCGGTCGGCACGAGGCCGATCTCGCCGACGCCCTTGGCGCCGTAGGGCCCCTCCGGTTGGTGCTCCTCCACGAAGATGCACTCGACCGCAGGCATGCCGGCAGGCGGGATGATGTTCAGCGACTTCAGGGTGGTGGTCACCGGCACCCCGGCGTCGGCGACGTACTCCTCCGACAGGGCGTGGCCGAGGCCCATGTGGACCGCGCCCTCGATCTGGCCCTCGAGCAACGTCGGGTTGATGACCTTGCCGACGTCGTGCGCGGCCACCACGCGTTCGACCCGTCCCGCGTCGTCGAGGACGACCACCTGAGTGGCCCAGCCGTACGCGAAGTGGGTCACGGGCTCGTCGACCGTCGACTCCGGCGCCGTGGTCCAGTCGACCACGACATCGCCCGGGAACTCCACGCCGGCGAGGTCCTCCAGCCGCCCGCTGCCCAGCTTGTCCCTGAGCCTCGACGTCGCGTCGAGCACGGCCCGCCCGCCCAGCACGGTCGCGCGCGAGGCGGTGGTCTGCCCGCAGCCGAGCTCGTGGTCGGTGTCGACACGGACGTTCACCCGCTCCGGCGCCACACCGAGCTCCTCGCAGACCATCTGCGCCAGGACCGTGTGCACTCCCTGGCCCATCTCGGTCCACGGATGCATCAGCGTCACCGATCCGTCGGCCTCGGGACGGAGCACGACCTTCCCGGTCTCGGTGAGTCCGTTACCGATGCCGGTGTTCTTCACCGCGCAGGCGATGCCGACGTGCTTGGCGGACCGGTACGCCTCGCGCACCGCCAGGAGGGTGGCCCGCAGGCCGACGCCCGGGCCGAGCACCTGACCGGTGCCGAAGGTGTCGCCGACCGAGAGCGCGTTGCGCCAGCGCATCTCCCAGCCGTCGATGCCGACACGGGCCGCCAGTCGGTCGAGCATCCCCTCGAGCGCGAAGTTGACCTGGTTGGTCCCGAAGCCGCGCATCGCCCCGCACGGCACGTTGTTGGTGTAGACGGCCTGCGCCTCGACGTCGACAGCGGCGAACCGGTAGGCGCCGCAGGCGTGTCCGGCGGCACGCTCCAGCACCTTGGCGCCGACGCTGGCGTAGGCGCCGGTGTCGCCGACGATGCGCGCCCGGAGCGCGAGCAGATGGCCGTCCGCGTCGCAGCCGACGGTGTAGACGAGCGTCATCGGGTGCCGCTTGACGTGGAAGCGCATGCTCTCGGCCCGGCTGAGCGCGAGCTTCACCGGACGACCGGTCCGCACGGCGAGCAGCGCCGCGTGCCCCTGGACGCCGAGATCCTCGCGGCCGCCGAACGCGCCGCCCGCGGGCACCAGCGTGGCGCGCACAGCGTCCTCGGGCAGCCCCAGGAGCCCGGCGACCTGCCGCCGCTCGCTCCAGATGCCCTGTCCCTGGGTGGAGAAGTGCACACCGCCCTCGGCCGTCGGCCAGGCCAGGGCGGCCTCCGGCTCCAGGAAGGCGTGCTCGACGTGCTGGGTGCGGAAGGTCTCGGTCAGAACGTGAGCCGCGCCCGACAGCTCGGCGTCGACATCGCCGCGGGCCACCCGCGAGACCGACAGGACGTTGCCGGCAGCGTGCTCGTGCAGCTGCGGGGCGCCCGGCGCCGTGGCCGCGATCGGGTCGGTGACCGGCTCGAGCACGTCGTACTCGGCGTCGACGAGCTCCGCGGCCGCCCTGGCCTGCGCCCGGGTCTCCGCGGCGACGAGGGCGAGCACGTCACCGACGTACCGCGTCGTCTCACCGACCGCCACCAGCTGCGGCCAGTCGGCGACGAGCTCGCCCTGCACCCGCTCCCCCGGCACGTCCGCGGCGGTGAGGACCGCATGCACGCCGGGCGCGGCGAGCGCTCTCGTCGTGTCGATGGCCAGCACCCGGGCTCGCGGGTGGTCGGAGAACCTGATCGCGCCGTGCAGCATGCCGGGGCGGGCGAGGTCGTTGACGAACGGCTGGCGTCCCAGGGCGAGCTCGCGGCCGTGGTAGCGCGGCGTGCGGGCGCCGACCCTCCCGCTGCCCTCCTGCGGGGGCGGTCCCTCGCCGCGCCGCGCGGCCGCGGCCAGCAGCACCGCGTCGATGACCTTGACGTAGCCGGTGCAGCGGCACAGGTTCCCCGCCAGGGCGCCGGCCACCTCGGCCCGGGTCGGGTCCGGGTTCTCGCGGAGCAGGTGCTCGGCCTTCACGACGATGCCCGGGGAGCAGAACCCGCACTGGGAGGCCCCGGCGGCGACGAAGCTGTCGGCCCACCGCCGGTGACCTTCGGCGCCGAGGCCCTCGAGCGTGGTCACCCTGCGACCGGCGACCCGCGTGGCGGGCTGGGCGCAGGAGACCACCGGACGCCCGTCCACGAGCACGGTGCAGGCACCGCAGGACCCCTCCGGCGCACAGCCGTCCTTGGCGCTCGTCACGCCGCAGCGCTCCCGCAGCACGTCGAGCAGCGACTCCCCGGCGCTGGGACGGTCGACCGAGACCGCTCTGCCGTTGAGCTCGAAGTTCAGGGTGGTCTCCCGGGTGCGCTCCATCACGTCGCCTCCGCTACTCCTGATCACGCTGGCGCCGCCGCGCGGGCCCGCCTAGAGCCGAAGGTCATGCCGGACCGGTGCCGAAACGCCGTAACGACGACGCCGCGGTCGGTCCATGCTCGGGGTGGCGCGCCGGCCGGGGAGGTGTGATGCGGACGCTGATCGCGGGCGGCACCGTGGTGACCGCGACCGACACCGTGCGCGCGGACGTCCTCGTCGTGGGCGAGCAGGTCGCTGCGGTCGGCTCCGACTTCGGGCCCGTCGACCGCACGGTGCCGGCGACCGGTCGGTACGTGATCCCGGGCGGGGTCGACGTGCACACCCACATGGGGCTGGTGACCCCGACCGGTGTCTCCTGCGACGACTTCGCGACAGGCACCGAGGCGGCCGCGTGCGGAGGCACCACCACGATCGTCGACTACGCGGGGCACGAGTACGGCGAGCCACTGGCTGCCGGCCTCGAGCGGTGGATGGCGCAGGCCGAGGGCAGGGCCCACGTCGACTACGGCTTCCACATGATGCTGCGCGAGGTCGACGACCGGGTGCTGAAGGAGATGGCCGGCCTCGTGGCGGACGGCGTGACCTCGTTCAAGCTCTTCATGGCCTATCCGGGCATCTACATGGTCGACGACCGTTCGCTGTTCCGGGCCATGACCCGCTCGGCCGACCTCGGCGCCCTCATCGTCATGCACGCGGAGAACGGCGGCCCGATCGACGTCCTCGTCGAACGGTTCGTCGCGGCGGGCCGCACCTCGCCGGTCGAGCACGCGCACAGCCGGCCCGCCGGACTGGAGGGCGAGGCGACCGCCCGGGCAATCACGCTGGCCGAGCTGGCCGGCGTGCCCGTGCACATCGCGCACCTCTCGTCGGCGGACGCGCTCGCCGCGGTGCGGGCCGGGCGCGACCGGGGGGCCACGGTGCACGCCGAGACCTGCCCGCAGTACCTCCTGCTCAGCGAGGACGACCTGCGCCGGCCCGGCGTCGACGGCGCGAAGTACGTCTGCTCACCGCCGCTGCGGCCCGCGGGCCACCAGGAGGAGCTCTGGCGAGGCCTGCGCCTCGGCGACCTCGAGGTCGTGGCCACCGATCACTGCCCGTTCACCGTCGCGCAGAAGGCCGCCGCCGACCAGTTCCCCGGCATCCCGAACGGACTGCCGGGGGTGGAGGAACGGGTCACGCTCCTGCACGAGGGCGTGCTCCGGGGCGAGCTCGGTCTCAACCGGTGGGTCGAGGTGACGGCGACGGCACCGGCCCGGCTCTTCGGCCTCTACCCGCGGAAGGGCACGATCGCCCCGGGGTCGGACGCCGACCTGGTCGTGTTCGCCCCGTCCCACGAGCGGACGCTGTCCGCCGCCACGCATCACAGCGCGGTCGACTACTCCTGCTACGAGGGCCTGCGGGTGCACGGCCTGCCCGAGGTCGTCATGCAGCGCGGCCACGTGCTCGTGGAGGGCGGCCGGTTCTGCGGCACGCCGGGGGCCGGGCGGTACCTGCCCCGTCAGCCTGGACCAGCGGCCTAGCGCTGCGGAGGAGCCCAGGCGCGGTCGCACGGCCCGCGCCGGGGGGACCTTCTGCCCTAGGGGGCGGGGCGACCGGCGGCGATGCTGAAAGTCCCGGGAGGTGACCGATGGGACCCATCGTCGGCTGTCTCGACGGCAATGAGGCCGCTGCCCGGGTGGCGCACGCCCTGAGCGAGGTCATCGCGATCTACCCGATCACGCCGGCCTCACCGATGGGCGAGCACGCCGACGCCTGGACGGCCGCGGGCCGGACGAACCTGTGGGGCAGTGTCCCCGAGGTGGTGGAGATGCAGTCGGAGGCAGGCGCGGCGGGGGCGCTGCACGGCGCGGCGCAGAAGGGCGCCCTGGCCACGACCTTCACGGCCAGCCAGGGACTCCTGCTCATGCTCCCCAACATGTTCAAGATCGCCGGCGAGCTGACGCCGGCCGTGATCCATGTTGCCGCGCGCACCGTGGCGACCCACGCCCTGAGCATCTTCGGTGACCACAGCGACGTGATGGCGGCCCGCACCACGGGGTGGGCGATGCTGTGTGCCAGCAGCGTGCAGGAGGCTCATGACTTCGCGCTGGTCTCCCACGCGGCGACGCTGCGCAGCCGGGTCCCCTTCCTGCACTTCTTCGACGGGTTCCGGACCTCGCACGAGATCGACAAGATCGAGCTTCTCGGTGACGACGACCTGCGCTCGCTGGTGAAGGACGACGACGTGCTCGCTCACCGGTTGCGCGGGCTCTCTCCCGACCACCCGGTGCTGCGCGGCTCGTCGCAGAACCCGGACGTGTTCTTCCAGGCCCGCGAGGCGGCCAACCCCTTCCACGACGCCGTCCCACGCACCGTGGCGCAGGTCATGAACGAGCTCGCGGAGCGCACCGGCCGGGCCTACCGGCTCGTCGACTACCAGGGCGCGCCCGACGCCGAGCGGGTGCTCGTGGTCATGGGGTCGGCGACCGGAGCGGTCATCGAGACGGTCGAGGAGCTCGTGCGCCGGGGCGAACGGGTCGGCGTCGTCGTCGTCCGCCTGTACCGGCCGTTCCCGGTTCCCGACCTCGCTGCGGCGCTGCCCTCGACGGTGGGGCGAGTCGGCGTGCTCGACCGCACCAAGGAGCCCGGGGCTGTCGGCGACCCGCTCTACCTGGACGTCGTCACGGCCCTCGCCGAGCAGGGTCGTGGAGACGTCGACGTGGTGGCCGCGCGCTACGGCCTGGCCAGCAAGGAGCTCACTCCGGCCATGGTCAAGGGCGCCTTCGACGAGCTGAGCCGTCCCGAGCCACGGCGGCACATGACCGTCGGCGTCGTGGACGACGTCACGCACCTGTCTGTGCGCCCGGACGCCGACTTCAGCGTGCCCTCCCGCGCTGTGCAGGCGGTCTTCTTCGGGCTCGGCAGCGACGGCACGGTGAGCGCCAACAAGACCGCCATCAAGGTCATCGGCGAGCACACCGACC
>DASVBQ010000330.1:0-6807 GCA_036375795.1 Actinomycetes bacterium | reverse complement strand
CTGGCGCATCGCCCGGTGCTGGGCCGGGCTGTGGCGCCGCTCCCGCCGCTTCCGCCGCGACGGGGCCTGGCCGCACGCGGTCGTCGTCGGCTACCTGGGCCACTTCGACGTGCTGCTCGCGCGGCGGCTGTTCCCCCACGTACCTCTCGTGCTCGACCACCTCATCGGGGCCAGCGACACCGCCACGGACCGCGGCGTGCGGGGCGGCCTGCGGCAGCGGCTGCTGCGGGGGCTCGACGACGCCGCGCTCGGCGCAGCGGACGTCGTCGTGGTCGACACAGAGGAGCACAAGGCGGCGCTTCCCGAGTCGGTTCAGCGGCGCGCGCTGGTGGTGGCGGTCGGCGCCCCGCACGAGTGGTACGTCGGCGAGGCCGCTCCGGCTGCCGCCGACCGGCCGCTGCGCGCGGTCTTCTTCGGCCTGTTCACGCCGCTGCAGGGAGCGCCCGTGATCGGCGCCGCCCTGGCGGCCCTCGTCGACGACCCGGTCGAGGTCACCATGGTCGGCACCGGCCAGGACCTCGCCGAGACCCGTCGTCTCGCGTCGGGCAACCCCCGCGTCCGGTGGCTCGACTGGGTGGCGCCGGACGAGCTGCCCGACCTGGTGGCCGGGCACGACGTCTGCCTCGGCATCTTCGGGACGGCCCCGAAGGCGACCCGCGTCGTGCCGAACAAGGTCTTCCAGGGCGCAGCGGCCGGGTGCGCGCTGGTCACCTCCGACACCGCCCCGCAGCGCCGCGTCCTGGGCGATGCCGCAGTGCTGGTGCCGCCCGGTGACCCCGCCGCCCTGGCCGAGGCGCTGCGGACGCTGGCCGCGGACCGGTCCCGGCTGGCCGTCGCGAGGGCCTCGGCCCGCAAGCTGGCCGCGGACGCGTTCACCCCGGCCCGCGTGGTCGGCCCGTTGCACGACCGTCTGCTCGCCGTCGTCTCCCCGGAGGTCTGAGTTGCCCCCCCACGCCGCGCTCCCCCCGCTCAGCCCCAACGGCTGGCTCCGTTGGGAGGTCGCTGAGCGGATGCTGCCGGCGCCGGACCGCTCGCTGCGGGTGCTCGAGGTGGGCTGCGGTCAGGGCGGGTTCGGCGCGCGGCTGGCCCAGCGCTACTCGTACGTCGGCGTGGAACCGGACGGCACCTCCTGCGCGGTCGCGCGGCAACGGGTCGCCGACGCGGGCGGCGGGGGGGAGGTGCGCCAGGGCGACCTGTCTGTCGTCGCGGCGGACGAGATGTTCGACGTCGTCTGCGCGTTCGAGGTCATCGAGCACATCGACGACGACCACCAGGCGATGCGCGAGTGGGTGTCGCACCTGCGCCCCGGCGGCTCGGTGGTGCTGTCGACGCCGGCCTGGCAGAAGCGGTTCGGGGCCGCCGACGAGCTGGTGGGGCACTTCCGGCGGTACGACCCGCCGGTGCTGCGCTCGCTGCTGTCGTCGGCGGGGCTGGTCGACGTCGAGCTGGTGCACTTCGGGATGCCGCTGGGCTACCTGCTCGAGGCCGGTCGCAATGCCGTCGGGAAGCGTCGCCTCGCGGCGGCCGACTCCGCGCCGGAGAGCATGGCCGCCCGCTCGGACGCCAGCGGCCGCACCTTGCAGCCCTCGACGTCGTGGACCGCGACCGCGGCCCGGGTCGGGACGGTGCCGTTCCGCGCGGTGCAGCGGGCGTTCCCCACCCGCGGGCCGGGCCTGCTCGCTCGAGCCCGCACGCCGCTGGCCCCCTAGCCCCTCGCCGTACCTGCCCCTGCCGTACCTGCCCAAGTGGACCGGCTGGGCGCGGCGCGTTGCCACGCGCAACCGGTCCACTTCGGGCGGGCGGCCGGGGTGGGGTGGCCGGTCAGCGGACGCGGCTGGGCGACGCGAGCGGTGCCGGGGTCAGGCGCGGTTGCTGTCCTGCCGCGGGACCACGGCGGCGCCGAGGGCGAGCAGGCCGTCGGTCAGCATCAGGATGCCGCGTGAGGTGAGCGCGACCGCCGTCGCCTCGGGGGTGTCCAGCACGCCGGAGAGCAGCACGACCAGCACCGCCTCGCGCACACCCGCCCCGGCCGGCAGCACGACGAGGAGCGGCCCGAGCGAGAACGCGATCGCGAAACCGCCGATCGCGACCGGCAGCGCCTCGAGCGGCTCCGCGCCGAGCCCGACCGCGAGCAGCCACACGTGGCCGCCGTAGACCAGCCAGAAGGCCAGCGCCCAGAGCACTCCGCGGGCGATGTCGCGGCCGGCCAGCGGTCGCTCGAGACCGGGTCGGCGCACGGTGCGCAGCGCCCGGTCGAGCAGGCTGTTGATGACCTTCGGCACGAGCAGCGCCAGCAGCACCGGCAGGGCGAGCAGCCCGAACAGCACGCCTCGCCCCTCGGCCTGCAGCAGGGCCGGCACCGCCGACAAGCCGACGAGGATGCCGACCAGCGTCGCGAGTCCAAGGGTCAGCAGGAACGCCAGGCCCATCCGCTGCCGCGGGACGCCGAGCTCGCGGCCCATCCGCATCTGGGCCACGACCGGCCACACGGCGCCGGGCACGTACTTGCCGAGCTGGGTGACGAAGAACAGCCGGCCCGCCGGCCGCGTCGGCAGCCGAGAACCCAACGTCGCGAGCGTGCCGCGCCAGAGCAGGAAGCTCATGAAGACGCCGGCGAGGGCGAGCGCGAGGGCGCCGAGCAGCACGTCGAGCCGTTGGTCGGTCAGCGCCTCGACGATCTCCGGCCACTGGCCGGCCAGCGCCCACCCGAACGCGCCGACCATCACCACGCCCAACAGCGCCGAGACGACCGATCGGCGCCACGACGTACGCCCTGGCGCGCTGACGTCGGGCTCGTCGACGGCGGGCTCCGCCACGGAGGGCTAGACCTCCGAGCGGGACCGGACGATGAGGTCCGCCAGCAGCGCGAGGGCCGCGATGAGCATGCCGGTGATGAAGATCAGCACGGTGTTGACCGAGAACCGCACCGGGTGGACGACCATGTCGTAGACGCCCTTGCCCACCCCGATGACCAGGAGCCACAGGGCCAGCGGCATGAGGACCTTGAGCGGGTTGAAGTACATGACCATCCGCAGCACCTGGAGGATGTAGCGGTAGGCGTCCTTGACGAAGTGGAACTTCGACGTGCCGGAGCGCTTCGCGTAGTCGATCGGCACGTACTTGATGTCGTGCTGGTTGGACAGGAACGCCAGCGTGATGGTCGTCACGCACGAGAACCCGGGCGGCAGCAGGCGGAGGTACGGCAGCGAGACCGACCGGCGGAAGGCGCGCAGCCCCGAGTTGAGGTCCGGGATCTCGGAGTTCGACAGCCGCTCGGCGATCTTGCGGATCACCCACTTCGCCGGCACCCGGAGGATCTTGTGCGTCCCCTCCTCGCTGGTGCGCGCGCCGACGACCTGGTCGTACGTCGGGTCCTCGACGAGCAGTGACACCAGCTCGGGGATGCGCTCGTTCGGGTAGGTCATGTCCGCGTCGGTCCACACGACGATCTCGCCGCGCGCGTCCATCGTGCCGATGCGCCGGGCCGTGCCGGAGCCGCCGTTGCGCCGGAACGGCATCAAGCGCATGTGCGGGAACCGTGGCAGCGCCTCCTCGAGCAGAGCGAGGGTGTCATCGGTCGAGGCGTCGTCTATCGCGAGCAGCTCGTAGGTATGCCCCGAGGCGTCCATCGCGGCGCAGATCCGCTCGACCTCCTCGATCACGTGCTCGTGCTCGTTGTAGCAAGGCAGCACGATCGTGACGAGCGGTGCGGCCCCGCCCGCGGGCTCCGGGACGCGCTCGGTGGCCTGCTCGGTGACGTGGTGCGTGACCGGCGTGATCCGCTCGGTGACCGGCAGCTGGGTGGTGACGTCAGGGTCGCTCATGACGCCGGTCACCCTACCGGCGGCGGTGTCGTGCTCCGTACGCCCGAAGCCCTACGGGTAGTAGCCGACGATGTCCCCGACCAGGTGCGTCGAACCGGTCCCGTTGGTGATCCGCACCCGGTTGTACTTGCCGACCCGCACCACGACGAGGTTGGCCGTGGTGCGCCAGGCCGGGACGCTCAGGTCCGGGAACGCCGGCCGCCGCCTGCCGTTCGGCCACGCGGTGACGAACGTCGGTCGGGTGGCGCTGAGGGCCGTGAGGTTCATCACGACGGCCCGGGCGCTCCCCGGCACCGGCTTGCCCTTCCCGGCGACCTTGACCTTGATGACCCCGCCGGCGCCGACGCGGGCGCGGGGAGCGCCGATCCCGCTGCGGGTGTCCAGCACCCGGCTCGCCGCCTTGGGCTGGAACAGCCGACCCCGCACGACCTCGGCGGGCGCCCACCACCCGACGACGTCGACGACGACGTGGGTGGCCGCGTCGTGCCCGCTCACCTTGAAGGTCCCGTTCTCGAGCTTGGCGACGGCCCGGTTCTTCACGACCTGCCCCGGTGCGAACCGCACCGTCGCGCTCTCGCGGGTGCTGCCCAGCGACTGCACGGTCAGCGCGCCGCTGCCGCCGGCCGAGACCGACGTGACGTTGAGCAGTGCCCCGGTCATCGAGGTGGCCGGGATGCTGGACAGCGTGGGCATGGTGATGGTCCGCTCGGCGCCCGGCGTGAGCGGGCCGGCCGCGTCGCGCCGGGAGTCGTACAGCCGCAGCGTCTTCGTCGGCCGGAACACCTGACCGCCCACGGCCGGGTAGTAGCCGACGACGTGGACCGCGAGCTCGGTCGTGCCGGACCGGTTGGCGATGCTGACCACGCCGTCCCCGCCGAGCGCGGTGACTGCCATCGCCGAGGCGCCGGTGCCCGCGAGCACGTTGAGGGCCGCGGACGACGGCCTGGCGGTGCCGGCCGCCCACGCCGTGATGCTCGTCGAGGCGGTCGCGCAGCTGGCCGAGATGTTCAGCGCCACGGCGCCGATGCCGCTCTCGGGAAGCCTGCCGACGCCGGGCACGCGCAGGTTCAGCTGCTGGCCCGGGCCGACCGGCAGGTTGCCGTCGGCTCGGGTGTCGTAGAGCCGGATCGGGTCGACCGGCACGAAGCTGGTCCGACCCGGCGGAGTCGCGGCCGCCACCGGCGACGGTGTCGTGCGCGCCGCATTGAGTGTCACCGTCGAGGTCCAGGTGTGCGTGGACGCGTTGGCGTCCGCGCCGACCAGGCTGTACGTGTACGCACCGGGTCTGACCTCGACACCGGTGTCGTCACGCAGGTCCCACACCGCGTTGAGCGGCGCCGACGGTGACGCGGTGCCGGTCAGCGTGCGCACGAGGGTGCCTCGGCAGACCTCCCGGACCTCCAGCCGCCACTGCTGGTCGGTGTTCACCCCTGCGGTGGTGGTGATCGACGCGCCGGTGCCGTAGACCGCGCCGGCGGAGGAGTTGCGCGGGTTGAACATCGTCGTGCCCAGGTACGACGTGGTGAGCGCCCTGATCTGGCCGAGCTGCGCGTAGAGGTTGGTGCCCGGGCAAGAGGTCTTGCCGGCGTCACGGTGCCCCGAGATGTTGGCGAAGGTGACCTTGCTGCCGGCCGCGTAGCGCGACGTCCCGCCACCCTGCGACGTGAGCACCGTGGAGCCGTTCGGGTCGCGGAAGCTCATCGACAGCTTCCAGGCCATGAGCCGCGCGATCGAGTCGACCATCTCCGGCGTGACCGGCGCCTTGTCGTAGTTGCCGATCGCCGAGACGGCGAACGTGTCCACGTTGAAGCCGCCGGTGTGGGCGCCGACGACGGCGCGGTCCATGCCGCCGTAGCGGCCCTCCCACAGCCGGCCGAACCGGTCGACGAGGAAGTTGTAGCCGATGTCGGACCAACCGTTGCCCTTCACGTGGTAGGCGTAGATCGCCCGCAGGATCTTGGGCACCTCGGCCTCGGAGTAGCCGTTGGTGCCTGCGGTGTGGTGCACGAACCCGGCCTTGATGGTGCTGTTGTAGCTCGGGCCGGTGCGGCGCAGCCGTTCGTCGGCGCCCCACTGGGCGCGGGTGTAGATGACCGGCTGGCCCGCGGCCGCCGCGGCGCTCTGCATCGGGCGCCCGGCGTCCGGGTCGTCGTCGGCCGGCGAGCTGCCCGGGTCGATCAGGTCCACCCGCAGGCCGCTCGGGAGCTTCCCCTCGCGCACGTCGACCCGGACCTGGTAGCCGTCGGACTCACCCACCCACAGCGGCTCGGTGCCGGGCCGGGCGGTCCTGGCCTCCTTCGCGTTCGGCGTGGGGGTGACGTCCAGCGAGGTCCAGCCGGACCACCCGCCGGCACCGTGCGTGCGCACCAGCACGGTGAGCTCGGGTGCTCGGGCGGACTGCCGCCAGGTCACCCCCAGCAGGTCGAACGGCGCGACTCCGGTGCGCGAGACCAGGACGTCCGGCCGCCCGGGCACTCGACCCTGCTCGTCCCGCGGGGCCTCGGCCCGCGCCCGCGCGGAGGCGCGGAAGCTGCGCGCCGTCTCGGCCCGGCTCAGCCCGGTCAGGTCGACCCCGCTGAGCTTGGCCGAGCGGACCTCGGGCGCGACCGGCCGCGGCGCGGCCTGCGGCAGGCTCACGACGGGCACGACCGTGGCCATCGGGACCAGGACGCTCAGGAGGACGGCGGAGGGAGCCTTGCGCATGGGGCGGGACCTTTGCGGTGCGTGGGGCGACCGGCCGACGGGGGTGCGCGGCGGCCGGGGCGCGGCGGCAGCCACCCCCTTGGCCGCACGGGACCCGCACGGTGACCGATCCTGGTTCTGTTGTGACAGCTGTGACCGGTGGTGTTTGTGGTACTGGCCCGGTCAGTCTCTCCTGGATCGACCCCCGACCCCGGCCTCTTGACGAACTCGGCGTGTACGACCGGACATACTTTGCGATTCCATGACCTTCCGGGCGCGGCCGGCCGGCACTCGTAGCCTT
>DASVBQ010000324.1:0-10695 GCA_036375795.1 Actinomycetes bacterium | reverse complement strand
GACGTGGAACGTGCACGTGCACGTCGACGACGTCGGCGCCGCGGTGGAGGCAGGGGTCGAGGCGGGACGGCCGTACCGCATCCAGGTCACGCACTTCGGCGACGCGGCCCGCCGGGCCGTCCGCGAGCTGCCCGACGAGGGCCGCGGGGTGGTGTCGGTGGTGGCGGGCAGCGGCCTGGGGGCACTGTTCGAGACGGCCGGCGCGACGGTGGTCCGCGGCGGCCCGGGGCGGCGGGCGTCGACGGCCGAGCTGCTCGCGGGGCTGCGTCGCACCCGGGCCCGGGACGTGATCGTCCTGCCGAACGACTCGGACAGCCTCGGCGTCGCCGAGGCCGCCGCCGCCAAGGCCCGCGACGAGGGCCTGCGGGTCGCGGTCATCCCGACCCGCGCCAGCGTGCAGGCGATCGCCGCCCTCGCGGTGCACGACCCGGACCGCCGGTTCGAGGACGACGTCGTCGCCATGACGGCCGCTGCCGGGCACTGTCGGCACGGCGGGGTCACCGTGGCGTCGAGAGAGGCCGTGACCATGGCCGGCGTCTGCCACCCCGGCGACGTCCTCGGCATCATCGACGGAGACTTCGCCGTGATCGGCGACGACCAGGTCGAGGTGGCCCGCACCGTCGTCGACCGGATGCTCGGCTCCGGCGGCGAGCTCGTCACCCTGGTGACCGGCGCGGACGACACCGGTGCGGCCGCCCGCCTGGCGGAGGCCGTCGTCGACCACCTGCACCGGACCCGGCCCGAGGTCGATGCGGTCGTCTACGACGGCGGCCAGCCGCGCTACCCCCTGCTCATCGGGGTGGAGTGAGTGGTCGAGCTCACCTCCCCGGTGCGCTCGGTGGTGGGCGGCCCCACGGCCACCGAGCTGTCGTCGCGGCTCGGTGTGCACACGGTCGAGGACCTGCTGCGGCACTACCCGCGCCGCTACTACGAGCGTGGCGAGCTCACCGACCTGGCGGGCCTGCGCCCGGGCGAGCTGGCGACCGTGCAGGTGACGGTCGTGTCCGCGCACGGCCGTCAACTCCGCCCCAAGCTGCACAAGCTCGACGTGGTGGTGACCGACGGGCGCAACCGGCTGACGCTGACCTTCTTCAACCAACGGTGGCGGGAGAAGCTGCTGCGGCCCGGAACCGAGGCGATGTTCGCGGGGACGGTCGAGGTCTACCGGGGCAAGCTCACCCTCACCAACCCCGAGGTCGACCTCGGCGAGGAGGCGGACGCGTTCGCCGGTGGCCTCAAGCCGGTCTACCCCGCGAGCGTGAAGCTGAAGTCGTGGCGGGTCGCCAAGTGCGTCTCGGCGGTGCTCGGCATGGTCGACGAAGTGCCCGACCCGCTGCCGGACGACGTACGGCGTCGACACCGGCTGCTGCCCCTGGACGAGGCGCTGCGGCTGGTCCACCGACCGCAGAGCCGTGACGACGTACGCCGGGCCAGGGAGCGGCTGAGGTACGACGAGGCGTTCCTCCTGCAGGTGGTGCTCGCCCGGCGTCGGGCCGAGTCGTCGGCGCTGCCGGCAACCGCGCGGGTCCCGTCGGCGGGCGGCCTGCTGTCGGCCTTCGACGAGCGCCTGCCGTTCCAGCTGACGGAGGGGCAGCAGGCCGTGGCCGGGCAGATCGGGCAGGACCTGGCGCGCGAGCACCCGATGCACCGGCTGCTGCAGGGCGAGGTGGGATCCGGCAAGACGGTCGTCGCGCTGCGGGCGATGCTCACGGTCGTCGACAGCGGCGGGCAGGCCGCGCTGCTCGCGCCGACCGAGGTGCTGGCCCAGCAGCACCACAGGTCCATCACGGCTCTGCTGGGTCCGCTGGCCGAGCGGGGTCTGCTCGGCGGGTCCGACATCGGGACGCGCGTGGCCCTGCTCACGGGTTCGCAGGGAACCGCCGCGCGCCGGCAGGCACTGCTCGACGTGGCGTCCGGCGAGGCAGGCATCGTGGTCGGCACCCACGCGCTGATCCAGGACGCCGTGGACTTCTTCGACCTCGGCCTCGTCGTCGTGGACGAGCAGCACCGGTTCGGCGTCGAGCAGCGGGACGCGTTGCGGGCCAAGGCCGCCGTCCCGCCGCACGTGCTGGTCATGACGGCGACCCCCATCCCGCGGACGGTCGCGATGACGGTGTTCGGCGACCTCGACGTCTCGACGCTGACCGAGCTGCCGGCCGGTCGCTCACCGATCAGTTCCCACGTGGTGCCGGCGGGGGAGAAGCCGCACTTCCTCGACCGCGCCTGGCAGCGCGTCCGCGAGGAGGTCGAGGCGGGCCACCAGGCGTACGTCGTCTGTCCGCGCATCGGCGGCGACGTGGGGGACAGCCGGGACGAGGAGCCCGCCGGCGAGGACGGCGGGCCGGTCGCGGAACCGGACCAGCAGGGGCCTCCGCTTCGTCCGGCGCTCGCCGTCCTGGACGTCGCGCCCCAGCTCGTGGACGGGCCGCTGGCCGGGCTGCGCGTCGAGGTGCTGCACGGGCGGCTCCCGGCCGACGTCAAGGACGACGTGATGCGCCGCTTCGCGGCCGGCGGGGTCGACGTGCTCGTGGCCACCACCGTGATCGAGGTCGGCGTCGACGTGCCCAACGCGACGGCGATGCTGGTCCTCGACGCGGACCGGTTCGGCGTCTCCCAGCTGCACCAGCTGAGGGGCCGGGTCGGTCGCGGCTCGGCAGCCGGGCTGTGCCTGCTCGTCTCCGACGCGGAGGCCGGGACTCCGTCGCGCGAGCGACTGGACGCGGTGGCCGCCACCCTCGACGGCTTCGAGCTGTCCCGGATCGATCTCGAGACCCGTCGTGAGGGGGACGTGCTCGGTGCCTCCCAGTCCGGGCGCCGGTCCAGCCTGCGGCTGCTGTCCGTCCTGCGCGACGAGCGGGTCATCGAGACGGCCCGGGAGGACGCCACCCGGCTCGTCGCCGCAGACCCGGGTCTCGACGGCAGTGCCGCGCTGCGCGCGGCCGTCGACGCGCTGCTCGAGGACGAGCGCTCGGACTACCTGGAGAAGGCGTGAGCGCCCGACGACGTCGCTCGCGGCGCTCCCGACTGGGCGGGGACCGCGCATGACCCGGGTGGTTGCCGGGGCGGCGCGTGGCCGACGGCTCGCGGTCCCGCCGGGCCGAGGGACCCGGCCGACGTCGGACCGCGCTCGCGAGGCGCTGTACTCCACCCTCGAGTCCGAGCTGGGCTCGCTGGCCGGCCGACGGGTGGCGGACCTCTACGCAGGCTCCGGCGCCGTCGGGCTGGAGGCGCTGAGCCGGGGCGCCGCACACTGCCTGTTGGTCGAGTCCGACAGCCGGGCCCTGCGCACGCTGCGGGCCAACGTGGACGCCCTGGGGCTGCCCGGGGCGCAGATCGCTGCCGGCCGGGTCGAGCGGGTGGTCGCCGGCCAGGCGCCCGGCGCGGCGTACGACGTGGTGTTCCTCGACCCGCCCTACGAGGTCGCCGACGGCACCCTGCGCGACGTGCTCGCCGCCCTGGCCACGCAGTGCTGGCTCGTCCCCGGCGCGCTGGTCGTCGTGGAGCGGGCCACCCGCGGCGGTGCCTGGGTGTGGCCGGCCGGTTTCGCGGCGTTGCGGTCGCGTACGTACGGGGAGGCCACGCTTTGGTACGGTCGCGCCGCCCGGCCAGCAGCCCCCGACGAGCCGGGCCCCGCCGAGAACGCAGGAGGCTGAGCGTGCGGCGCTGCGTGTGCCCCGGTTCCTTCGACCCCGTCACCAACGGCCACCTCGACGTCATCGAGCGAGCCAGCCGGCTCTACGACGAGGTCACGGTCGCCGTGCTGGTCAACGCCGCGAAGAGCGGGCTCTTCCCCGTCGACGAGCGGATCGAGATGCTGCGGGAGGTGACCGCCGGCTTCGGCAACGTCAAGGTCGACTCGTTCCAGGGGCTGCTCGTGGACTACTGCCGGGACCACGACATTCCGGTGGTCGTCAAGGGCCTGCGCGCTGTCAGCGACTTCGACTACGAGCTGCAGATGTCACAGATGAACAACCGGCTCACCGGCGTGGAGACGCTGTTCGTGGCGACGAACCCTGAGTACTCGTTTCTCTCCTCTAGTCTCGTCAAGGAGGTCGCGAAGTGGGGCGGGGACGTCTCGGCGCTTGTGCCCGAGCCCGTGCTGCGTCGCCTCGGCTCGCGCCTCAACCCGCCGACCTGACCCGAGAGCGAGCCGACCGCCCGTGGACGTGCACGACAAGCTCGACGAGCTGACCGCCATCGTCGAGAACGCCCGGTCGATGCCGATGTCGGCGTCCTGCATCATCAACCGGGGCGAGGTGCTCGCGCTGCTGGAGGAGATCCGCGAGCTGCTGCCCGAGGAGTTCCGGCACGCCCAGATGCTCCTCGCCGACCGGGAGTCGGTCGTGGACGAGGGACGCCGGGAGGCGCAGCGGCTCATCGGCCGGGCTGAGGAGGAGCGGCTGGCGCTCACCGCCGAGACGGAGGTCGTGGCCGAGGCCCGGCGCCAGGCCGATCGGATCCGCGCCGAGGCGGCCGAGGAGGCCTCGACGATGCGGCGCGAGGTCGACGACTACGTCGACACCAAGCTCGCGAACTTCGAGGTCGTGCTGGACAAGACGATGGCGGCGGTCCATCGGGGCAGGGAGAAGCTCCGGGGGCGCAGCCCGCACGAGGATCTGGCCGAGCCCGAGGAGGGCCCGCGTCCGGCGCACCCGCTCGACGAGGACCAGCAGCCGGTCTGACCGACGGGTTTTTGGGGCCTACCCCCGTCGTCGGGTAGCCTCGTGCAGTCCCATCCAGGGCCCGAGCCCGCCCCGAGCCCGATGTGAGCATGCCCGAAGAGACCAGGAGAACGACGCACCGCCTCGACCCACGATCGCCTCTCGTGCTCGACACGCGCGAGCTGGGGCGACGGCCGGGGTCGATGCGCTCGCTCTCCCGATCTGTTCCGGCACCGGCGCACCTCGGTCTCGACGTGCTCGGTGTCCCGGAGGGATCGACCCTCGAGCTGGACCTCCGGCTCGAGTCGGTCGTGGAGGGCGTGCTGGTCTCCGGCACGGTGGCCGCCACCGTGTCCGGGGAGTGCGTGCGCTGCCTCGACCCGGTCAGCCGCGACGTGGTGGTCGACCTCCAGGAGCTCTACGCCCGGCCGGGCCGCGGGCAGGAGGCACACGTCGAGGCTGGCGGGGGCTCGGGCGGCGAGACGGACGACCTGCCGCAGCTCGCCGGTGACCTGCTCGACATCGAGCCGGCGCTGCGGGACGCGGTGGTGCTGGCGCTGCCGTTCCAGCCGCTGTGCCGGGACGACTGCCCGGGACTGTGCCCCGAGTGCGGGGCCAGGCTCGCCGACGACCCGGAGCACCGGCACGAGACGGTCGACCCCCGGTGGGCCGAGCTCCGCCGGTTGACCGAGTGACCGACGTACGACCGCACCACCAGCACCACCCGCACCACGACGCACCACCCTTCAGACGAGGAGAGACCACCCGTGGCCGTTCCCAAGCGGAAGATGTCGCGCAGCAACACCCGCTCGCGGCGGGCGCAGTGGAAGACCACCGCCGCTCCTCTCGCGCCGTGCAAGCGCTGCCGCGAGCTCAAGCTGGCCCACGTCGCCTGCCCGACGTGCGGCACCTACAACGACCGCGACGTCCTCGACGTCTGAGCGGTCGGACAGCGTGAGCGCAGAGGCAGCACCCACGGGCGCCGACCGGCACGCCCAGCTCTACACGCTCCTGGACGTCACGGTCGACCACGACCTGCTCGAGCGCGCGCTGACCCACCGGTCGTTCGCGTACGAGAACGGCAACCTGCCGACCAACGAGCGCCTCGAGTTCCTCGGCGACTCGGTGCTCGGGCTGGTCGTCACCGACACGCTGTTCCGCAACCACCCCGACCTGCCCGAGGGCCAGCTGGCCAAGCTCCGGGCGGCCGTGGTCAACATGCGCGCCCTGGCCGACGTCGGGCGCGAGCTGCGCCTCGGCGAGTTCGTGCGGCTGGGTCGGGGCGAGGAGACGACCGGCGGCCGCGACAAGTCCTCGATCCTCGCCGACACCCTCGAGGCGATCCTCGGCGCCGTCTACATCGACCGCGGCCTGGTGCACGCCGCGCGGCTGGTGCACCGGCTGTTCGACCCGCTGATCGACGAGGCCGCGACCATGGGCGCCGGCCTCGACTGGAAGACCAGCCTGCAGGAGCTCACGGCCACCGCCTCGATGGGCGTCCCCGAGTACGTCGTGACCGAGACCGGCCCGGACCACCAGAAGGTGTTCACCGCGGTGGCGCAGGTCGGCGGCGAGGCCTACGGAGAGGGCCAGGGCCGCAGCAAGAAGGAAGCGGAGCAGGAGGCGGCCGCCACGGCGTGGCGCCGCCTGCGCGGCGAGCTGCCGGAGGACGCCGCAGAGGAGTCCGCGGCCTCCTCCGCCTGACCGGCCGCGAGCCGCGCCGTGCCTGAGCTGCCCGAGGTCGAGGTGGTCCGCCGCGGCCTGCAGACCTGGGTGACCGGCCGTACCGTCGCCTCGGTGGACGTGTACCACCCACGGGCCACCCGTCGGCACGTCGCCGGGTCGGCGGACTTCGCCGCGCGGCTCACCGGCCGCACGGTCACCGGTGCGCACCGGCGCGGGAAGTACCTCTGGCTCGCCCTCGCACCCGGCGAGGGCGAGGCCGGCGAGGCGGTGCTCGCCCATCTCGGCATGAGCGGCCAGCTGCTCGTACGTCCACCGGAGGCTCCCGACGAGGTGCACCTGCGGGTCCGCGTCCGGTTCACCGACGGCGGTCACGAGCTGCGCTTCGTCGACCAGCGGACCTTCGGCGGGCTCGCCCTCGTCGACACCGACCCGGCCGGGCTGCCGCTGCCGGTCGCGCACATCGCCCGTGACCCGCTGGACCCCGAGTTCGACGACGCCGCGTTCGCCGCGGCCCTGCGCCGCCGCCGGACCGGCCTCAAGCGCGCCCTCCTCGACCAGACGCTGGTCAGCGGCATCGGCAACATCTACGCCGACGAGGCGCTGTGGCGGGCCCGACTGCACTGGGCCCGGCCCACGTCGACCATGACCCGAGCCCGCAGCGCCGAGGTGCTCGCCGCCGCCCGCGCGGTGATGGTCGAGGCGCTCGACCAGGGCGGGACGTCGTTCGACTCGCTCTACGTGAACGTCAACGGGGAGAGCGGCTACTTCGACCGCGAGCTCGCGGTCTACGGCCGGACCGGGCTGCCGTGCCGCCGCTGCGGGGCACTCGTCGTGCGCGAGCACTTCATGAACCGGTCCTCGTTCCGCTGCCCGCGCTGCCAGCGCCGCCCCCGGGACGCGCACGGGTGAGCACCGGCGACCGGCCCGACGTCCTAGGCACGGTGCCCGGCGGCGACGACGAGGGCACGGGCGGGCGTCCGCCCGGTCCCCGGCGGCTCTGGCGACTGGCCGCCGTCGCGGCGGCCGGGCTGGTCGCGCTGCTGGCGCTGCGCAGCGGGGTCCTGTCGGCCCCCGACGGCACGGGAGCGCCGGGGCCGCAGCGCTCGGCCGGCGGGCTGCTCGTCCTGCGCTCGGAGGGCCGGCTCCTGGTCGAGTCCGGGGACGACTGGACCGACGGCCCTGAGCTGCCGCCCCGGCTGGCCGATCGCGCGCCGCTGGTGCCGGTGCTCAGCTCGACCGGCCGGTCGGTGCTGGTCGGGGTGGTCGGGCGGACGCTGTTCAGCATCGACCCGGCCGACCCGGAGGACACACCGACCCCGCTCGGCCGGGCCCGCAGCGTGGTGTCCGGCTCGGGCCGGCTGGGCGGCGTACTGGTCGATCGTGGCGACGGACGGGTGGTCGAGGTGGACGCCGCCACCGGCGCGGTGCGCGACCCGATGCCTTTCCCGGGACAGCCGTCCGGCCCCGGCTGGCGCCCGGTCGGGCTGCTGTCGGTACCGGGAGCGTCCCGCTCGCTGCTGCTGGTCGCTCCGGGGACCGCGACCGGTGACGCGGCGACGGCGGTCGACCAGGTCGACCTGGTCCTGGCTGCTCCCGCGCGGCCGGTCGCGCTCGGGACCCAGCCGGAGGTCCGCCCGGTCGCGACGGTGCCCTCGGTGCTGGCGCTGGGGCCGGACTCGGTGCTCGCCGAGGCGTCCGGCTGCGCCGGGCGCGCCTGCCCGGCGCAGGAGGTGCGGGTGGTGACGGTGACCCGCGACGACGTGCTGGTCCGCGACGTGGCCCCGCCGCCGGACCGGACCTTCACCGGCACCCGGCTGGCGGGCGGCTCGGTCTCCAACCTGCTGGTGGTCGACCGCGCGGGCGGTCGCCCGGCGCTGGCCCGGGTGGTGGCCGGGGGCGCCGCGACCCTGCTGGTGCGCGGCAGCGCGGGCGTGGACGTTGCCGCCGGGCTGGTCGACGACCTGGACGGGACCGCCTACCTGGTCGTGCGCGAGGACGAGGGGTCGGACGGCGTGGTGCGGGCCTGGGCCCCCGGCCGGCCGGCGCTCGCGCCGTCGGCGGGGGCGCCGCCGGTGCCGCCGGGGGCCAGGCTGGTCTGCGGCTGCGGATGACCGGGGGGACGGGGTGGACGGGGGTGGAAGGGGGTCTTCCGGGGCGGTTCGGGTGGTTCGCACGGTTCGGGCCACCCGTTCGGCGCAACCCGCGATGTGATCAAGCTGTGACCTATTGACCCTCCGCGTCACGGGTGCGACCCTGGAAACCCCACGTTCACGTCGTGTGACGACCGGTGCCGCTGACCCCCTGCGCGCCCGGCCACGTGGGACCTGACAACACAAGCCAGACCCGCCACAGCGGGGCCGAGCAGCAGGTGGAGGATCACGCATGGCGAAAGCCCTCATCGGTCATGTCGGTGGTCCGGACCCCCGGACGGTGATGGAGCTGCGTCGCCTGCAGGAGCGGGTCCGCAGCCTCGAGGCGGAGAACGTCCGGCTGCGGGCGGAGAACGACGCCCTGGTCGCATCGCACGCCGACGCCCACCTCATCTCGCTCGAGGTGGCCAAGGAGCCGGCGCTGGCCTGAGGCCGGCGGCACAGCTCACCAGCACGGACGGGACGCCTGCGCGGCGTCCCGTTCCGCATGTCCGGGAGCCACCACCGGTCACGGATCGTCGCCCGATCTGACCGCTTGTGACCGATTTTGCACGATTGCGGCATTCGGTGTCATCCTCGTCCTCGGCGTGACCTGCGTCTCACCCCCGTCGTTGGTCCCGCTGACGCCCACAGCCGTGCGGGCGTCGACACCGAGACCCGGAGGTCGTGGCGTGTTCCCCTTCCGTCGTGCAGTCGCCAGTGCCCGTCACGCCCGCTCGGGGCACCGCACCTCGTCCCGGATGCTCGCCGCAGCGGCGGCCGGCGTGGTGCTCGGCGCCGGCTCGCTCGCCGGCGCCGCCCCGGCGAGCGCCCACGGCAAGGACGACCCCGGCACCTCGTGGAAGCGCCAGCAGTTCACCGACGGCGTCTCCGTGCCCGTGATCAGCAGCCCGAACATCCGCTTCGTGACCAACGTGCCGGACACCGCGGGCATCTCGGGGGTCTTCGCGAAGTCGGCGCCGTACTTCTACGTCTCGAGCACGGACAGCATCACCGTGTACGACGTCAGCGACCCGGTCTCCCCGAAGATCACCGGGGTGCTGCCGAACATCGTCTTCGAGAACGAGGCGATGAACTACGGCGAGAAGAAGGTCGACGGCGTCACCAACCGCTTCGTCCTCGTCGGGGTCGACCTGGTCGAGGCCTCGCCGACCGAGCCGGACCACATCGGCACCTCCAACGAGGTCATGCTCGTCGACGTCACCGACCCGTCGGCGCCGCGGATCCGGTCCCGGGTGGCCACGACGACCAACACGCACACCGTGAGCTGCATCCGCGAGACCGACTGCCAGTACGCCTACACGGCGGGTCGCCGGGGCACCTTCTCGATCGTCGACCTGACCGACCTCGACCACCCGCGCGAGGTCGACTCGGACCCGTCCATGGAAGGGGTGCAGCCCTTCTCGTCCCCGGCTGCGGGGCCGAACGCGGCCTTCGCCACCGGTGCCGGCCACAAGTGGAACTTCGACAACGCGGGCTACGGCATCCACACCGGGTCCGGTGGCAGCGCCGTCTTCGACGTGTCCGACCCGACGGCGCCGCGGCTTGCCGCCACCACCGACGAGCACGGTGTCAGCGGCCCCTGGAACGACTTCATCCACCACAACTCGGACCGGCCCAACGCCTCCCGGTACACCGCGGGCCAGGCCCCCAGCGTCGCCAACGGCAACGTCCTGCTCGTCACCGAGGAGGACTACGAGAACACCGACTGCGCGACCGCGGGCAGCATGCAGACCTGGCAGGTCGGCAGTCTGGACGGCACGCCCGGCACGATCACCCCGCTGGACCGGATCAACCCGGTCGACCTCGGCGAGGGCGTCTCGGCACCGCACATGGCCTTCTGCTCGGCGCACTGGTTCGACTACCACCCCTCCGGCATCGTGGCCCAGGGCTTCTACGAGGGTGGCCTGCGGCTGATCGACGTCCGCGACGCGACGGACATCAAGGAGTACGGGTACGTCGCCAGCGGGCTCTCCGAGGTCTGGGACGCCTACTGGGTGCCGCAGCGCAACAAGAACGGCGTCGCGGGTGCCGGGAAGACCAACATCGTCTACACCGTCGACGCCGTCCGTGGGCTCGACGTCTACACGGTCGACCTGCCCGGGACGGCGCCCACGGCCCTCGACGTGCCGCTGCTCGGCTCCCTCGGCGGCGGGTCGGACCCGGCCGTCGCGGTGCTCGGCCTGGCCCTGGCGGCC
>DASVBQ010000317.1:0-2497 GCA_036375795.1 Actinomycetes bacterium | reverse complement strand
CACGAACGGGGTCGGGCGTGACGGCAGGGGCACCACGAGATCGCGCGGGCGTTGTCCAGCAGGCATTCCGCCGGACGCGGCTGCTCATCGTGGACGACCACGACATGTTCACCGAGAGCCTGCGACTCGCCCTGGCGTCCGAGCCCGACCTCGAGGTGGTGGGGACCGCCGCGAGCCTGGCGCAGGCGAGGAACCTGGTGGTCACCGCGGAGCCCGACGTGGTCCTGCTCGACCACCGGCTGCCGGACGGGCTCGGTGTCGACTCGATCGGTGACCTCAAGGCCCTGCGGCCCGAGGTGAACATCGTCGTGCTGACCGCAGCGGCCGAGGACTCGATGCTGGTCACGGCCACCGAGGCGGGCTGCGCGGGCTTCATCCTCAAGACCAGCCCGCTCGAGGATCTGATCACCGCCGTCCGTACGGCCGCAGCGGGCGAGATCATGGTCAGCTCCGACCTGCTGGCCCGGTTGCTCAACCGGCTGCACCACCAGCACCAGCAGCCACCCTCCGACCTCACGGCCCGCGAACGCGAGATCCTGGTGCTGATCGGCGAGGGCCTGACGAACGGCGCGATCGCGACGCGACTGTTCATCTCGGTCAACACGGTGCGCAACCACGTCCAGAGCATCCTCGCCAAGCTGAACGCCCACTCCAAGCTCGAGGCGCTCTCGATCGCCATCCGTGACGGCATGATCGAGCCGCCGGGGGCGAGGCGGGCATGACGCGCACCGGGTCCGTGCGGGACCTGGTCCTGGACTCGCTGCTCGCCAAGGTGCCACTGGTGGTCTTCGCGTACGACTGCGAGGGCATCTGCACGTACTCCGACGGTGCCGGCCTGTCGGCGTGGGGACTGCGGCCGGGCGAGCTGGTCGGAGCGAACATCTTCGACCTGTACGGGGGGCAACCGGAGGGGATGGCCTGGCTGCGTGACGCGCTCCAGGGCCGACCGGGGCTGTACACCTGGCGCAACGGCGACGTCACCGGGGAGCTGTGGCTCACGCCCCTCACCGACGACACCGGGCGCGTCACCGGAGCGATCGGCATCACCCTGGACGTCAGCGAGAAGGCGCGTGCCCAGGAGGACCTCGACCTGCACCGGGCCTTCGTGGAGGCCGCGCCCCAGTTCGTCGCCCTGGCGGGGATCGACGGCAGGGTGAAGTACGTCAACCCCGGCGGCCGTCGGATGGCCGGTCTCCCCGACGACCTCGACGTGACGACCACGACGATCTCTGACTACCTGACCGAGGAAGGGCTGCGCCGGAGCCTCGAGGTGGAGCAGCCTGCGGTTCTCGAGCACGGCGTCTACGACGGCGAGACCACGCTCAAGCACTGGCCGTCCGGGCGCGGCATCCCGGTCCGGGTCTCCTCGTTCCTCGTGCGGGACGGGGTCACCGGCGAGCCGAGGGCGCTGGCCACCGTGCAGACCGACATCTCCGCCCAGAAGGTCGCCCGCAAGGAGGCCGAGCGCCGCATCAGCCAGCAGCGCGGCCTGCTCCTCCACCTGCACGAGGCGCAGGAGCTCGAACGGCGCCGGATCGCCGGCGAGGTGCACGACGACACGATCCAGGCCGTCGCGGCCGTGAACATCCGCCTGCAGTCGCTGCGCCGGATGCTTGCGGACGCGGGTCTGGACCAGGAGGCGACGGCGGTGCGCCAGATGTCGGACACGGTCCGGCAGGCCGCCGAGCGGCTCCGCCGGCTGCTGTACCACCTGGACAGCCCCGACCAGCTCGAGCGCGACCTGGCGGCCGGGCTGCGCGACTACGCGACGATGACCGGGTCCGCGGATGGGCCGGAGGTCGAGGTCGTCTCGCGGCTCGCCGGGAAACCGCCGGCGCACGTCTCCCGGGTCCTGTTCCGCATCGCGCAGGAGGCGCTCAACAACGCCCGGGCCCACTCGGAGGCCCGAACCGTCACCGTGGTGGCGGCCGAGCGGGACGACGGCTACACCATCTCGGTCCGCGACGACGGCGTGGGACTGCCGAAGCACCTGGCGACCTCGGCCCGCGGCCGGCGGCCCGCCGTCGCCGGGCACCTGGGGCTGCGCAGCATGGCCGAGCGCGCGGAGTCCGCCGGCGGCTGGTGCTCGGTGCGCAACCTGGACGACGGGGGGACGTTGGTCGAGGCCTGGGTGCCTGCACGCATCGGCTACAGCTCGGTGACTGCCGGCGGAACGGATGCGCTGGGCCTGGCGCAGACGCTGCTCGAGCAGACGATGGAGAGCATCTCCGAGGGCTTCATGGCGCTGGACCGCGACTGGCGCTACGTCTACGTCAACCAGATCGGCGCCGACATCGTGCGCAGGCACGACCTGCCCGGCAAGGTCTGCTGGGACGAGTTCGAGTTCTCGCCCGAGGTCGAGCAGGCCTACCGGACGGCCGTACGCGAGCAGCGACCGACGACCGCGAGAGTCTTCTACGCCGACCTGGGCCGCTGGGTCGAGAGCCGGGTGTTCCCGTCCGCGGAGGGGATCTCGGTCTTCTTCCGGGACGTGACC
>DASVBQ010000274.1:0-3576 GCA_036375795.1 Actinomycetes bacterium | reverse complement strand
AACCTGGACTCCAAGGCCGGCGCCGAGGTCCTCTCCTTCATGCGGAACGCGGTCGACCAGCTGGGCCAGACGATCGTCATGGTCACGCACGACCCGACCGCCGCCAGCTACGCCGACCGGATCATCTTCCTCGCCGACGGTCGCATCGTCGACGAGATGGAGCGGCCGACCGCGGACCGGGTGCTGGAGCGGATGAAGCAGTTCGGGGAGTGAGCGGCCGTGTTCTTCACCACGATGAAGGGGCTCATCGCCCACAAGTTCCGACTCCTCGCCACGGCGCTCGCCGTGACGCTCGGAGTCGCGTTCATGGCGGGCACCCTGGTGCTCACCGACACGGTGACCAAGACCTTCGACGACCTCTTCGGTGACATCTACAAGGACACCGACGTCGTCGTGCGGGGCGAGGGTGTCTTCGACGCCGGCCCGGATGGCTGGGGTGTCCAGCGCAAGCGAGTCGACGAGTCGGTGCTCGCCGACGTCCGGCAGGTTCCCGGGGTCGCGGAAGCGCAGGGCGGGGTGTTCGGCTACGCCCGCCTCGTCGGCAGCGACGGCGAGGCCCTGGGCAACCCCGCGACCGGTGCGCCGACCTTCGGAGGTGACTGGACCGAGTCCAAGCAGCTGAACCCGTTCCGCATCGTCGAGGGCAACCCGCCGGCCGCCGACGACGAGGTGGTGATCGACGCGAAGAGCGCCAAGGACGGGAAGCTGGCAGTCGGGGACACCACCACGGTTCTCGTCCAGGGACCTCCGTTGACGGTCCGCGTCAGCGGGATCGCCAAGTTCGGTTCGGTGGACAGCCCGGCCGGGTCGACGGTGACGTTGTTCCGCAACACGGTCGCGCAAGAGCTGATCGCCGAGCCGGGGAAGTTCGACACCATCTCCATCGCGGCGGAGCCCGGGGTCACCCAGGAGCAGCTCTCGGCGGCCGTGGCGCAGGTGCTGCCGGAGGAGGCCGAGGCGGCCACCGGGGCGGAGATGACGAAGGAGAGCCAGGACACGACACGTGAGTCCCTGGCCTACTTCCGGACCTTCATGCTGGTCTTTGCCGTGGTCGCGCTGCTGGTCGGCAGCTTCATGATCTTCAACACGTTCTCGATCACCGTGGCCCAGCGGACCCGGGAGAACGGGCTGCTGCGGGCCCTCGGCGCGAGCCGGCGTCAGATCCTGTCGTCGGTCCTGCTGGAGGCGCTGGCCGTGGGCATCATCGCGTCGCTGCTGGGCCTCTTCGGCGGGCTTGCCGTGGCCATCGGCCTGAAGGCGCTCCTCAACGCCGCAGGTCTGGGGGTCCCCGGCGGCGCTGTCGTGTTCAAGACGAGCACCATCGTGACCTCACTGGTGGTGGGGATCGGCGTGACCGTGCTCGCGGCACTGTCGCCGGCCCGCAAGGCCGCCAAGGTGGCGCCGGTCGCCGCCATGCAGCAGGGCCTCGTGGGCAGCACGGGCTACGGCTCGAAGCAGCGCGTGTTCGTCGGCTTCGGTCTGCTGACGCTCGGCTTGGCCACCCTGCTCACCGGCCTCTTCGGCTCCGTCGACCGGGCCGTGATGATCGTCGGCGCCGGCGTGCTGCTCGTGTTCTTCGGGGTGTCCGTGCTGGGTCGCACGATCGCGCTGCCGCTGAGCCGGCTCATCGGCTCTCCCCTGCCGCGGCTGCGCGGCGTCACCGGCGAGCTGGCCCGGGAGAACGCCATGCGCAACCCGAAGCGCACCGCCGCGAGCGCGTCGGCATTGATGATCGGCGTCGGCCTGGTCGGCTTCATCACGATCTTCGTCTCGTCGGCCAAGGCGTCCCAGGACCAGGCGATCGACCAGTCGTTCACCGGGGACATCGTCGTCACCTCCGGCGGCGGCACGATGGGCGGCGTCGACCCGAGCCTGGCCCAGAAGCTGAACGCACTGCCCGAGGTCGCCTACGCGACCGGGATGCGGCAGACCTTCGCCAGCGTCGACGGCGACGTCACCTTCGTCACCGGCGTCAACACCGCGACGGCGTTCGACGTGATGGACATCCAGCCGATCGAGGGCACGGCGGCGGACCTCAGCCGCTACGCGATCGCCGTGAGCGAGGACGTGGCGAAGGACCAGGACCTGGCGGTCGGCGACACGCTGCCGGTCGCGTTCAAGGACTCCGGCCAGCAGCAGCTGCGGGTGGCGATGATCTACGGCGAGGACCAGGTGGTCGGGTCGTACCTGCTCGGCATGCCGGCGTACGACGCGAACGTCCTGACCCACTTCGACAACGAGGTCATCGTCAAGCAGTCCTCCGACGTGTCCGAGACGGCGGCCCTCAAGGCGGTGGAGGACGCCTCGGCGGCGTACGCCGGCGTCGACGTCCTGGACCGGGACGGCTACAAGGCGGAGCAGGCCGGGTTCCTGAACCAGATGCTCGGGCTGATCTACGCGCTGCTCGGGCTGGCGATCCTCATCGCGCTGCTGGGCATCGCGAACACGCTGGCGTTGTCCATCTTCGAGCGGACCCGGGAGATCGGCCTGCTCCGCGCGGTCGGCATGACCCGGTCCCAGCTGCGGTCGGCGATCCGCTGGGAGTCGGTCATCATCGCGCTGCAGGGCACGGCCCTGGGCCTGGTGATCGGCCTGTTCTTCGGGTGGGCGCTGGTGCGGGCGCTCGAGGACGAGGGCTTCTCCGTCTTCCGCGTGCCCTACGGCAGCATCGTGGTGATCGTCGTGCTGGCTGCGGTCGCCGGCATGGTCGCCGCCATCAGCCCGAGCCGTCGTGCCGCCAAGCTCGACGTGCTCCGCGCCGTGGTCAGCGAGTGAGAGCGAGGGTCAGCACACCCGGCGCAGCCGGCCGGTCTCGAGGTCGAGCAAGAAGCCACCGGCGGTGACGTTGCCGAGGTAGGGCCAGGAGCGCACGCGTTGCAGGTCGGCTCGCAGCGCGGCCTCCTGGTCGGCCGCGGTCAGGAACGAGATGCTGCGCGTGTCGGGGCCGCCGGCCGCGCGGATCGCCTCGTGCACGTCCTCCTCGGCGCCGCCCGCCATCCGGCAGCTGGTGTGGGCGACGACCATGACCCGGTCCACCCCGAGGAGGTACGACGCCAGCACCAGCGTGCGCAGGACGTCATTGGTGACCCGGGCCCCGGCGTTACGCAGGATCTTCGCGTCGCCGGGCGCCAACCCGAGCATCGCCAGCGGGTCGATGCGCGAGTCCATGCAGGTGAGCACGGCCAGGCCCTTGGCGGCCCGCGCCTCGAGCCCACCCAGCGGGTACCGCGCGGCGTACGCCTCGTTCGCGGCCAGCACGTCAGCGAAGGCATCGTCGGTCGGCACAAGCCGGATCCTAGGGGAACGCATAAGGTGCGAGCCGTGGTCATCAGAGCCGCCACCGACGAGGACTGGCCGCGCATCTTCCCGTTCTTCGCCCGGATCGTCGCCGCCGGCGAGACCTACGCCTTCCCCGAGAGCCTCACCGTCGAGACAGCCCGACCCTGGTGGATGGAGCCGCCGCCGGGACGCACCGTCGTGGCCGTCGACGCAGACGCGGTCCTGGGCTCGGCCAAGATGGGCCCGAACCGGCCGGGACGCGGCGCGCACGTCGCGACGGCCAGCTTCATGGTCGAC
>DASVBQ010000267.1:0-12997 GCA_036375795.1 Actinomycetes bacterium | reverse complement strand
TGGCCGACACCCTGCAGTTCTGCTACGCGGCCCTGGAGCAGGCCACGGACTGACGTTTGGCGGCCCCGCGCAGTGAGCAAGGACTCATGCAGAACGTCCGTGCCCGCGCTGTAGAAGACCGGCGCGGCACCGCGAGCGCCTCGGGCGCCTCAGCACGAAACGGGTGTCACGTCTCACATGCGGGTCGCACTGCTCTGCTCTTCGTCATCTGTCCCTACCACTGACTGGGTCGCCGACCAGCTCGCCCGGCGGGGTCATCAGGTCGACCGTCCGGTCGCCCCGCTCGCCGCCGCCGCGGACGCCGCGGACGCCGGGCACGCTCTCGCCGACCGCTGGACCGTGGACCGGCCCGACGTGGCGCTGGCCGTCGGGTGGCTCGCGGGACTGGCCGCCCAGGTGGCCGCCCGCGAGACCTCCGTCCCGGTGGCGCTGCGCCTCACCCGGGCCGGACGCAGCCCGGGCAGCGACCGGGACCGCATCGAGGTCGCCCTCGCCCGGGGCAGCGCGCTCGTCCTGGTCCCCAGCGCCGGAGCGGTCGACCGGCTGGTCGACCGCGGCGTGCCGCGGCGCCTCCTGCGCGTCCTGCCCGAGGCCGTCGACACGACGCTGTTCGCCGACGACGGAGCGGAGGCCTCCGCGACGGCTGGCCACCGGGTCGCGGTCGCGCCGGGCAGCGATGTCCCCAGCGACCCGGCCCGGCTCCTGGCCGGTTTGCCGGCCTGCCAGCCGGTCGTCCTGCCGGCGGCCGGCCATACGCGGGACCTCCCGGCCGCCCTCCGCTCACTGACCGCAGTGGTCGCCGTCGACGACTCCGACGCAGGGGTGTCCCTCGTCCTGCAGGCCATGTCCTGCGGCGTGCCGACCGTGGCCGTCGACACCGGCACTCTCTCCGACCTGGTCGCCGACCAGGTGACCGGGCTGCTCGTCCCGCGCCCGGCCGATGTGCCGGAGGCGCTTCGGTCGCTGCTCGCCGACCCGATGCGGAGGCAGAGCATGGGGCTTGCGGCCGTAGACCGGGCGCGGGCCCGCTTCGACACCGAGGTCGTCGGAACCGCCCTCGACCGCCTGCTGCACGAGGTCGTCCCGGCGCATCCGGAGGTCGCCGCCGCCTCCTGACCCGGTCAAGTCCGGCAGCCAGGGCGCCGACGCTAGACGGGACGCCCCGTGTGGGCGTCCCGTCCGCATCTCCGAGCGCCGAAGGATGACCTGTGCCACGCCGAGGGCCCGGCCGCGCCGCCGTGCGCGCAGCGCTGCCCCTGCTCGTGGTCGCCCTCGCCGCCGGCCCGGTGCCCGCCACGCTCGCCGACGAGGGTCCGGGCGCCGCCACCAGCACCGGAGTCGGCACCGACATCGACGCCGTCCTCGAGCAGGTGCGGGACGAGCTCGCCGAGTCCAGCGAGGCGATGGTCCGCGCCGCCGCCGACCTCCGGCTGGCCGAGGCAGCGCTGCCCGGAGCCCAGGAGACCGCTGCGCACGCCCGCGCGCTGCTGGCCACCGCTCAGCGCCGCCAGCAGGAGGCGGCCCGGCTGCGCGGCGAGGCGCAGGTGCGGCTGATGCTCAGCACCCAGGACGCCGAGGAGTCGGCCGCCGAGGTCGAGGCGCAGCAGGCCCGCATCGGCCGGATGGCCCGGGCCGCGTACCAGGGTGGCGGCACGCTCGGCGACGTCTCGATCCTGCTCGAGGCGCGCTCCCCCGCCGACTTCGCCGAGCGGCTGGTGGCGCTGCAGACGGTCGTCTCCTCGCAGCGTTCGGTCCTGCGCGACATGCGAACGGTCCAGCAGTCCTACGGCACCCGGACCCACGGCCTGGAGCAGGTCCGCGACCAGCTCGCCGCAGCCGATGCGCGCGCCCAGCGGGAGCTGCGGGCGGTGATCGCCCTGGAGGCGCAGGCCCGAGCCGCGGAGCAGAAGGTGGGTCGGCTGGTCGCGGCCCGCGAGGCTGCTCTCGCCGCGGCCCGCGCCGCGCAGGTCGCGGACGACGAGGCCCACGCCCGTCGCGAGACCGTGTCCGGCGCACTTCAGGCCGAGCTCGCGGCACGGGCCCGCCAGGAGCTGGGCCCCGCGGCCGGCCGGGACGGCGCCACGGTCCCCGCTCGCGCCGGGACCCTGGCCTGGCCGGTGCAGGGCCGCCTCTCCTCGCCGTTCGGCATGCGGGTGCACCCGATCACCGGCGTCTACAAGCTGCACACCGGGACCGACATCAGCGTCGGCTGCGGCACCCCGATCCGGGCGGCCCGCGACGGGGTGGTCATCGACGCCGGATGGAACAGCGCGTACGGCTGGCGAACCGTGGTCTCGCACGGCGCCGTGGGAGGGGTGCTGCTCACCACCACCTACAACCACCAGGAGCGGCTCGGGACCACGGTGGGGGCACGGGTCGGAACCGGCCAGGTGATCGGATATGTCGGATCTACCGGATATTCCACCGGATGCCACCTGCACCTCGAGCTGTTCGTGAACTCGTCCGTGGTCGACCCGGTGCCCTGGCTGCCCGCAGGTTGACGGAATCCTGCGGGGCGCTCGGTCGTTCTGCCTGATGTCTCACCAGCACGACCCGAGGGACCGCATTTGACGACCCAGCCACTGTCCCGACCCGAGATCCCTGCCCCGACGACCCCTGACGCCTACGACGACGAGGTCAGCACCCCGGACCTGGTCCGCCTCTACCTCGACGAGATCGGCCGGGCGCCGTTGCTCGACGCCGCCACGGAGGTGGACCTGGCCCAGCGCATCGAGGCGGGTCTCTACGCCCGGCACCTGCTCGACCAGCTCGGGCACCGCCGTGCGGTGAAGCTGCAGGCTGCCCGCAAGGTCGCGAGCACCGCCGAGCTCACCCAGCTCGCCCACGACGGCGAGGTCGCCAAGCGCGCGTTCATCCGCGCGAACCTCCGCCTCGTGGTCTCCCTCGCCCGGCGCTACACCCGGGCCTCGATGCCGCTGCTCGACCTGATCCAGGAGGGCAACGTCGGCCTGGTGCGGGCTGTCGAGAAGTTCGACTACGCGCGCGGCTACAAGTTCTCGACGTACGCCACGTGGTGGATCCGCCAGTCGATCGGCCGCGCCATCGCCGAGCAGAGCCGCACGGTGCGGCTCCCTGTGCACCAGGTCGAGAAGCTCAGCCGGCTGTCCCGTACCCGCCGCGACATGGGCGCCGCGCTCGGCCGCGATCCCTCGGACGCAGAGGTAGCCGCCGAGCTCGGCATCACGGTCGAGGACATCGCGGACCTCGACACGATCTCCCGCGCCCCGACCAGCCTCGACGCGCTGGTGGGTGACGACGGCGGGACGACTCTCGGCGACCTGGTCGACGCGGCCGACCCCGGCCCCGAGGACCTGGTCGTGGACCGCGCACACCGCACCGCGCTGGTCGGAATGGTCGACCGGCTCGCCGAGCGCGAGGCCGACGTGATCCGCTGCCGCTACGGGCTGGTGCCGGGACCCAAGCAGACCTACGAGCAGATCGCCGCCCGGCTCGGCGTCTCCCGGGAGCGGGTCCGACAGATCGAGCGGGAGGCGCTCGAGCACCTGCGCGACTGGGTCCGCGACAGCGGCTGACGTCCGGTCACGGGGCGACTCGTCACGAAGCCACGGCACCTATCGGGTCGCCGGCTCGGCCAGCGGCCCGTGGTGGGGGCAGGTCTCCATGGCGGGGCCGTCCACCGCGCAGTGCAGGTGATGGTGGGTCGCGGCCGGTTCGGTCGCGACCGCCGGGCGTGGGGAGCGCACGGTGAGCGCGGAGAGCGCACCGCCGAGAAGCAGCAGGGCCGCGCAGACGAGCATCGCGGTCCGGTAGGCCGGCAGCAGCTGGTCCGGGTCGGCGTAGGACGAGCCGTCCAGGCCGGCGACGAGCGGCAGCACCGCGACGGCCAGCAGCCCCCCGACCCGCGCGACCGCGTTGTTCACCCCGCTGGCCAACCCGGCGTGCCGGTCCGGCGCGGCCGCGAGGACGGTCGAGGTCAGCGGCGCGACGGTCAGGGCCAGGCCCAGCCCGAACAGGGTCGCCACCGGCAGCACCTCTGCGACGTACGACGAGTCGCCGTCGAACCGGGCCATCAGCAAGACCGCGACCCCGGCGAGTGCCGGGCCCGCCGTCATCGGCAACCGGGGGCCGATGCGCGTGGAGAGCGCGCCGACCCGGGCCGACAGCGCCAGCAGGACCAGAGTCACGGGCAGCAGCGCCGCACCGGCGGCCAACGGCGAGAGCCCGGCGACGACCTGGAGCATGAGGACGAGGAACAGGAACACGCCGCCGAGCGCGGCATAGACCACGAAGGTCACGACGTTGGTCGCGGTGAACAGCCGGGACGAGAAGACGCCGAGCGGCAGCATCGGCTCCCGCGCCGCGCGCTCCCGCAGCACGAATCCGGCGAGCCCGAGCAGACCGATCGCGAGAGACGACAGGACCACCGGCGAGCCGAGGCCCCGCTCCTGCCAGGCGATGAGGCCGTAGGTGAGCGCCCCCAGCCCGAGCGCACCGACCGCGGCGCCGGCGAGGTCGAGGGTCTGCGCGGCCTGCGGGTCCCGGCTCTCGGGGACGTACCGGACGGCCACGACGACGACGGCCACGGCGAGCGGCAGGTTGAGCAGGAACACCCAGCGCCAGCCGGCGTGCTCCACGAGCCATCCGCCGAGGAACGGGCCCGCCGCGCCGGCGATGCCGGCCAGCCCGGACCAGGCGCCGATCGCGCGGGCCCGGTCCTCGGGCCGGAACGTCGACTGCAGGATCGCCAGGCTGCCCGGCGTGAGCAGCGCGCCCCCGACGCCCTGGAGGGCGCGGGCGAGGGAGAGGCTCACCACGTCCTGGGCCAGCCCGCAGGCCAGGGAAGCGACCGCGAACCAGACGACCCCGACGACGAAGATCCGGCGCCGCCCGAACCGGTCGCCCAGCGAGCCGCCGAGCAGGATCAGCGCGGCCAGGGTCAGCGCGTAGGCGTTGACCGTCCACTGCAGGCCCGACATCCCGGCGTCGAGTGACGCGCCGATCCGCGGCAGCGCCACGTTCACCACGGTCGCGTCGAGGAAGGCCAGGCCGGAGCCGAGCACGGTCGCGGCGAGGACCCAGCGGGCCTGGGACTCCCCGAATGACAGCCCCTCGTCCGCGTACGCCCGTGACCCGACCATCGGAGGTCTCCAACGTGCGGGCGGCCGAGTGTATGCCGGTGCGCCGCCCTGCGTTTCGTCGTGCGCCTCCGCGACCGCCGAGGACTCACCTGGCACATTGACCCCGTGCGAAAGCTGCTCGTCCTCCTCGCGGTCGCCTGGGTCGGGGTCACCCTGGGTGCGGCCTGGGTGTCCGTCGACCGGGAGATCCCCCACGACCTGTCGTTCCTCGACGCGCAGGGCGCGGTCGACAAGGTCGGCGAGGACTGGCTCTACGGCTGGGGCACCGGCCTCGCCGCTCCCCTGGCAGCCGTCGCCGCCGTGGCGGTCTTCGCCGTCCTGGCGAGCATGGACCGCGCGGCCGGCCGGCTGGGAGCGTTCGTGCTCGCGGTCCTCGGCGGGCTGTCCGTGGCCTTCACGCTGTCCAACCAGGTCACCCACGACCGGCTGCGCGACACCTCCGCCGAGCCGCTGGAGACCGGCCTGGTGATCGCGACGCTGGCCCTCGCCGGGCTGATGGTCCTGGTGGGGTTCACGACGTGGCTCACGGCGCCGCGCGACCGGTACGTGTGAGCCCGGCTCAGCCGCGTACCCGGACCGAGCGCACCTCGCCCGCTCCCCGCACCGTGACCCGGACGTAGCGCGCCGAGCGGTCCCGGACGTCATAGGTCTCGAACCCTGCCGTCGTCCCGCTGCTCACCCCGCCCCGGGCCCGCGACCAGGTGCGGCCGTCCTGCGACGTGGCGATCCGGAACCTCGTGGCGCGGTGGGCACCCCCGCGCCAGCGCAGCGAGACGCCGCTGACGCGGTGCGCCTCGCCGAGGTCCGCGCGGAGGCCGCCGCCGGCGAGGGCCGTCCGCCGCGCAGCCAGCGCCGGGCGGCGGGACGGCAGCAGCTGGGCGCGCAGCAGCGCGTCGAGGAAGTAGTGGTCGCCGTACGTCACGCCCGCGTCGGGGTACCTCGCGTCGTGGTGGCCGTGCAGCAGGATCGCCCAGGAGCCGCTGCCCCTGGCGAGGTATCGCGTGCCGGCGAGCGAGCGCAGGATGTGCAGACCCTCCCGGGCGTACGCGGCACGGCGGGCCGGGTCGGGATCCAGCCGGGCGAGCTCGAGCAGGCCGGACGAGAGGGCCGCGGCGGCCGTGGTGTCCCGTGTCGCGTCGGTGGTTCCGGCCGCGTCGTAGTCCCAGTACGGGACGCCGTCGCGCGGCAGGTGGTCGACCGCGAAGTCGGCGGTGGCCCGTGCCGCGGCGAGCAGCCGGAGGTCCCGCGACTCGCGGTACGCGGCGGTGAACCCGTAGACCGCCCAGGACTGGCCGCGAGCCCAGGTCGAGTCGTCGCGCAGGCCCTGGACGGTGCCCTTCCACACCGGCTCACCGGTGGTCTCGTCGAACCGGACGACGTGGGTGGTGCTGCCGTCGGGGCGCACGTGCTGGGCCGCGGTCGTCAGGGCGTGCCGGACCGCGATGTCACGCCACTCGACCCGCCCGCCGAGCCGGGACGCCGCGAACAGCAGCTCGAGGTTGACCAGGTTGTCGACGATCACCGTGACCTGGCCGTCGGGACCGTTCCAGCTGCGGATCGCGCCGACCTGCGGCACGTAGCGGCTGGCCAGGGCGGCCGCCGCCCGGAAGGTCACCTGCGCGTCCCCGCGGGCGCCGGTCAGCCGGGCGCCGCGGCCGAAGCTGGTCTGCAGCAGGAAGCCGAGGTCGTGGGTCGTCGTGTCGTCCTGCCGCACCCGCAGGGGCCCCTGACGATGCTCGGCCCGGCGTTCCCAGGCCCGGCGACCGGTCAGCTCGTACGCCTGCCAGAGCCGTCCGGGGTAGAACCCGGCGATCCAGCCGTTGGTGCCGCTGGTGCGCCACCGGGAGTCGCCCACGGCGACGGTCGGGAAGCGCCCCGCGGCGAGCCGGCGATCGGTGCGGGCGAGCTGGCGCAGCGCGAACAGCCGTGCCTCCCGCAGCTCCACCTCGGAGCGCGCCTCGCGGCTCGCCGCGTGCGCGGAGGGCAGGGCGGCCCCGGTCTCGGGCAGGGCGACGGGGAAAGCCAGCACGGCCAGCACCAGCACGGCCAGCACCAGCACGGCCAGCAGCGCGGCAGGGTTGTGGCGGCGCGGTCGGGCTCCCCCGTGCTCGGTCATCACGCCTGACGGTACTCGTGCCGGAACGGCGAGCACCAAACCCACAGCACCGTCGTCGTGGCGCCGACCGCCGCGACCCACAGTGCCGGGCGCATGCCGATCGCCGTGGCGAGCGCGCCGCCGGCGAGCGCGCCGAGCGGCTTGACCCCCTGGGTGACCGTGGACAGTGACGAGTTCACCCGGCCGTGCAGGGCCCGGGGCACAGCCGAGAGCACGAAGGCGCTGGTCGTGACGTCGAACAGCATGATCGCCACGCCGACCGCGGCCTCGTTGCCCAACAGGACCGCCAGGGCGAGCCAGCGCGGTCCGGACGCGGCCGGGAACGCGAACATCCCGACGGAGAAGACCGACGTGGCGAGCAGGAAGGTGCGGCCCCGTCCGATGCGCGCCGCGACGCGGGGCGCCAGCAGCGCGCCGGCCAGGGCGCCGACCCCGCCGGCCACGGTCACCCCGGCGACCATGAGCGGGGTGAAGTCGCGCTCGCGGGTCAGGTAGACGACCAGCAGGGCCATGATCATCAGCCCGAAGAAGTTGACGTTGGCGGCCGCCCCGGCGATGGCTCGCATCCGGCGGTCCCGCCACATGTGGCCGAGCCCCTCGGCGACCTCGACGCGCAGCCGACGGCGGGCCGCGGGCGCGTCGTCGACCCGCTCGGGCGCCTGGACCCGGCCGACCAGCAGCGCCGAGGCGAGGAAGGACAGCGCGTCCACGACCACCGCGACCGGAGCGGTCAGGGCCTGGACCAGCGCCCCGCCGAGGCCAGGTCCGCCCAGCATCGCGCCCGACTCGGCCGCGCGCAGGTGGCCGGTCGCGGCGGTCAGCTCCTCCCGTCGTACGACGTCGGGCAGGTGCGCCTGGAAGGCCGGGCGGAAGGTGACCCGGGCGAAGCCGACCACCAGCTCCACCGCGACGAGGTGGCCGACGCTGAGCGCGCCGGCCAGGTAGGCGATCGGCACGGTGAGCAGGGCGGTCGCCGCCACCACGTCGGCGGCGACGAGCAGGGGCCGCCGCCGCGGGAGGCGGTCGATCCAGGCGCCGGCGAGAAGGGCGAAGCCGACGTAGGGCGCGGTGCCGGCGGCCGTCAGCAGGCCCATCTGCAGCGGGCTGGCCCCGAGCAGCACGGCCGCGGCCAACGGGATCGCGAGGACGGTGACCTCGCTGCCGACGGCCGAGACGGCGTAGGCCGACCAGAGGAGCCGGAAGTCCCGCCGTCGGAAGAGCCGCCGCGGCGCGGCCGTCGCGGGGGCCGTGGTGAGCGTCGCCATAGATATGAAAGTAGTGCTTCACATCTCCTGTGTGAAGGGTCTCTTTCAGATATCCTGGCGGGCATGGCGGACAAGGACGAGACGTACGGCCGTCGCATCACCGACCCGCAGGCGGTCCGCGCGCTGGCGCACGCCGGGCGCTACGCGATCCTCGAGCGACTGCAGCTGCACGGGCCGGCGACCGCGACGGAGTGCGCCGAGGTCGCGGGGCTCTCGCCCAGCGCCTGCAGCTACCACCTCCGGCTCCTGGCCAAGTACGGCTTCGTCGAGGAGGCCGACAACCCCGGCGGAGACGGCCGCGAGCGGCTGTGGCGGGCCGTCGTCACCGGATGGCAGAGCGACCTCGAGGACGAGGCGGACAGCCGCGAGGCGGCGGCGCTGGACCAGGCCCTGGGCCGGATCATGCTGGACAGCTCGGACCGCAAGGTCCTGGCCTGGCTCGACGGGGCGGCCGGCGACAGCCGGCGGTGGCGCGAGGCTGCGGTGCTCTCGAACAGCACCCTGGTCGCCACCGCGGCCGAGCTGGAGCAGATCAAGGAGGCCCTGATGGCCGTGCTGCGCCCCTACTTCCTCAGCCGGCGACCGCTCGAGGACGCGCCGGACGGCGCCCGGCTGTTGCACGCAGCCCTGCGCGTCGTGCCCCGGACGGGTTAGATCGGGCCATGGACTTCGCCGTTCCCGAGGAGCTGACCGCTCTCCGCTCCTCCTACGCCGCCTTCCTCGACCGCGAGGTCCGCCCGCTCGAGGAGTCGCTGCGGGCCGAGCTGGACTCACCCACGCCCGACCGCGAGCTGCTCTACCAGGCCGCGATGGGTGTCCGCCGCCGGTCGGCCCAGGAGGGCTTCTACGCCTGCTACCTGCCGGAGGAGGTCGGCGGCTGGGGTGTTTCGACCCTCGGGACGACCCTGCTGGTCGAGGACGCCGCCCGGTCCGGGCTGCGGCTCGCCCTGGTGACCCTCGGCGTCCCGAACCCCTCCGGCCCCAGCCCGATGCTGCTGCACCTGCCCGAGCACCTGTGGCCGACGTACCTGATTCCGGTCGTGCGGGCGGAGAAGTCCATGTGCTTCGCCCTCACCGAGCCGGAGGCCGGGAGCGACGCGCAGGCGATCCGCACCCGCGCGCGCCGCGACGGCGACGAGAGGGTCATCGACGGCATGAAGCACTACATCACCAACGGCGACCGGGCGGACTTCGCGGTGGTGTTCGCCGTGACCGACCCGGCGAAGCGCGCCGACGGCGGCATCACCGCGTTCGTGGTCCCGCGCGAGCAGTTCCGGGTCGGCAAGACCCAGTGGACCATCGCCGAGTCGCACCCGTCCGAGCTCTGGTTCGACGGGGCCCGGGTGCCGGCTGACCACGTGGTCGGGGAGGTCGGGCGCGGCTTCCAGGCGGCCATGTCCTTCCTCAACGGCGGCCGGGCCGGGTTCGCCGCGCAGTCCCTCGGCCTCGCGGAGTACTGCCTCGACCAGGCTGTCGCGCACGCCCGGACCCGGACCGCCTTCGGGGCCCCGCTGGCCGCCAACCAGGGCGTCTCCTTCCCGCTGGCCGAGTGCAAGGCGGAGATCGAGGCGATGCGCTGGATGACCTACCACCTGGCCTGGGCGGTCGACCAGAAGGACGCCTCCCCGGCGTCGGTCATGCTCGACTCCTCGGTGGCGAAGTACTACGCGACGGAACGGGCGTACTCGGTCGCCGACCGGTGCCTGCAGGTGTTCGGCGGAATGGGCCTGCTCAAGGAAGGCCCGATCGAGCGCGTCCTGCGCCATCTGCGGGTGCTGCGCGTCGTCGAGGGAGCCTCGGAGGTGCAGAAGCTGGTCATCGCCCGGTCCCTGGGGCTGTAGGTGCGGGGCGACTAGGCTGGACCCGCCTGCCACCGTGCCGACGTCACCCCGAGAAGTCCCAGGAAGAGGGCGATCCCCGCCGTGCCACAGTCATCCTCGTCACCGGAACAGAGCAGCCAGACTCTGGCAGGCTTCGGGCCGAACGAGTGGCTCGTCGACGAGCTCTACCAGCGGTACCTCGAGGACAAGAACTCGGTCGACCGCGCCTGGTGGGACTTCTTCGAGGACTACAAGCCCGCCGAGCCGGCCGCCCCGGCCAACGGCGGTGAGGCACGCCAGACCGCGGGTGCGGCTCCGCCCACACCCGCGCCGACCGCCCCGGCGGGCGAGCGCCCGGTCGCGGCGCGCGCCGACGGTCCCCCGCCGGTGCAAAAGGCCGCGCCGGCGGCGGCCGCGCAGCCGTCAGCTCCCGCCCGGCCGGCAGAGCCGGCCGCGCCCGCACCTGCTCCCGCCCCGACCGCGAAGCCGGCGGCCGCCGAGGCGGCACCGGCCGGCGCCACGCCGGTGAAGCCCGCGGCACCGGCACCGGCACCGGGCGGTGCCGTGCCGCTCAAGGGCCCGGCCGCCCGCGTCGTGACCAACATGGAGGCGAGCCTCGCCGTCCCCACCGCGACCAGCGTCCGCGCGGTCCCGGCGAAGCTCCTCATCGACAACCGCACGGTCATCAACAACGCGCTTCAGCGCGGGCGGGGCGGCAAGGTCTCGTTCACCCACCTCATCGGCTACGCGGTCGTCAAGGCGCTGGCCACGATGCCGGAGATGAACTACGGCTTCACCGAGGTCGACGGCAAGCCTGCGGTGGTCAAGCCGGAGCACGTCAACCTCGGCCTGGCCATCGACATCCAGAAGCCGGACGGGTCCCGGTCGCTGCTCGTCCCGTCGATCAAGAACGCCGACGGGATGGACTTCGCGGCGTTCTGGGCGTCCTACGAGGACGTCGTGCGGCGGGCCCGCAGCAACAAGCTGACCGCGGACGACTTCGCCGGCACGACGATCACCCTCACCAACCCCGGCACGATCGGGACCGTCCACTCGGTGCCGCGGCTGATGGCCGGGCAGGGCACGATCATCGGCGTCGGGGCCATGGAGTACCCCGCGGAGTACCAGGGCGCGGCGCCCGAGACGCTGGCCCGGCTGGCGGTCAGCAAGATCATGACGCTGACGTCGACGTACGACCACCGCATCATCCAGGGCGCCCAGTCCGGCGACTTCCTGCGCCGCATCCACGGCCTCCTGCTCGGCGAGAACGGCTTCTACGACGAGGTCTTCCGCGCGCTGCGCATCCCGTACGAGCCGATCCGCTGGGTCCGCGACATCCCCGCCTCGCACGAGGACGACGTCGTCAAGCAGGCGCGGGTGCAGGAGCTCATCCACGCGTACCGCGTGCGCGGCCACCTGATGGCCGACACCGACCCGCTGGAGTTCCGCCAGCGGTCGCACCCCGACCTCGACGTCATCACCCACGGGCTGACCCTCTGGGACCTGGACCGCGAGTTCGCCACCGGCGGCTTCGGCGGCAAGCCGATGGCGACGCTGCGCGAGATCCTCGGCGTTCTGCGCGAGTCCTACTGCCGCCGCATCGGCATCGAGTACATGCACATCCAGGACCCCGAGGAGCGCCGCTGGATCCAGCAGCGGGTCGAGGTCCCGTTCGCCAAGCCGACCCGCGAGGACCAGCTCACGATCCTGCGCCGGCTCAACGCGGCAGAGGCGTTCGAGACGTTCCTGCAGACGAAGTACGTCGGGCAGAAGCGGTTCTCGCTCGAGGGTGGCGAGTCCGTCATCCCGCTGCTCGACGAGGTCATGTCGTCGGCCGCCGAGTCCGGTCTCGACGAGGTCACCATCGGCATGCCGCACCGCGGTCGGCTCAACGTGCTGGCCAACCTGGCCGGCAAGAGCTACGCCCAGATCTTCCGTGAGTTCGAGGGCAACCAGGACCCGCGCTCGGTGCAGGGCTCCGGCGACGTGAAGTACCACCTCGGCACCGAGGGCCAGTTCACCGCGCCCGACGGCAGCAGGACCAAGGTCTACCTGGCGGCCAACCCGTCCCACCTCGAGGCGGTCAACCCGGTGCTCGAGGGCGTCACCCGCGCCAAGCAGGACCGCATCGACAAGGGCGAGGGCGGCTTCACCGTACTGCCCGTCCTGCTGCACGGCGACGCGGCCTTCGCCGGCCAGGGCGTCGTGGCCGAGACGCTCAACCTGTCGCAGCTGCGCGGCTACCGCACCGGCGGCACGATCCACGTCGTCATCAACAACCAGGTCGGCTTCACCACCTCGCCTGCCGCGTCGCGCTCGTCCTTCTACTGCACCGACGTCGCGCGGATGATCCAGGCACCGATCTTCCACGTGAACGGCGACGACCCCGAGGCCTGCGTCCGCGTCGCGAAGCTCGCGTTCGAGTACCGCCAGACGTTCAAGAAGGACGTGGTGATCGACCTCGTCTGCTACCGCCGGCGCGGCCACAACGAGGGCGACGACCCGTCGATGACCCAGCCGCTGATGTACTCGCTCATCGAGAACAAGCGGTCGGTGCGCAAGATCTACACCGAGGCGCTGATCGGCCGCGGCGACATCTCCGTCGAGGAGGCCGAGCAGGCGCTGCGCGACTACCAGGGCCAGCTCGAGCGGGTGTTCACCGAGACCCGCGAGGCC
>DASVBQ010000280.1:0-4557 GCA_036375795.1 Actinomycetes bacterium | reverse complement strand
CCGAGCTCGGCATGGAAGCCGTGTGGAAGATCGAGGTCGAGGACTTCCCCGCCTTCGTCGTGGTCGACGACAAGGGCAACGACTTCTTCGCCGAGACCGCCAAGCCGGTGGCGCTCACGATCGGCCGCGGTCCCTCGGCGTGAGACACCCGGCGCCGGATCGGCGGAACCAGCGGTAGGTCGGTGACGTCCGACTGCCATGACCCGCTCCGCTGCGCTGCTGGCCGTCGTATGCCTTGCCCTCGTGGGCTGCGCTTCCGAGAGCAGCGTCCGGACCGATCCGGGCGACGACTTCGCCAGCCCGAGCGCACCGCCGTGCCCGCCGGCAGACGCCGAGGGCGACGCGATCATCGACTACGTGGCGTTCGTGAAGGTGGGCCAGCGGATGTACGCGGCGGCCGGCGCATCCGGGCCGGTCCTCGTGGACCCTGACCTCATCAGGCGACAGGTCGGGGAGGTCCGGTGCAGGATCGCGGACACGGTCGGGGACCCGGACTTCCGGCCTCGGTCGGGCGACGCCGCCTTCCTGCCGGTCGGCACGGAGCTGCACGTCTTCGGTGAGGCCGACCCGACGCTGCGCCTGGCGGTCCAGGAGGACGGCGAGTGGCGGGTCTACGAGTCCAGCGATGTGGAGGGTGCCCAGCGTGGGGACGACGTGCTCGACATCTCGCCGGAGACCGTGACGCGAGTCGAGCTACGTGACGGAGACACTGCCACGACGGTGATCGGCGAGGTCACGGCCGCAGCTGAGGTGGCCGACCTGACCCGGGCGGTGCTCGACGCACCGGTCGTGCAGCCGGACTGGGACTCGATGGACGAAGGACCGGTGTTCGTGCGGTTCGAGCTGCGCGACGGCACATTCGTGGAGCGCCCCTGGCACGTGGACAGCGGATACCTCGCAAGCCGACTCGAGGCGCCTGAGGAGCTGAAGCTGCTGCTCGACAAGGGATGAGCGGGCCGGGTCAACCCTCGAGCAGCCGACGCAGCCTCTCCGCGTCGCCGCCGGCCACGTCGACGACCTTGGTGCGGCTGGTCGCGCCGGTCATCAGGGTCACCTCGCGCCGACGTACACCGAATGCCTCCGCGACCGCGGCGAGTGCGGCCTCGGTCGCCTGCCCCTCGACGGCGCGGGCCGCGACCCGCACCACGAGAGCGCCGCCGTGCGAGCCGCCGACGGCGGTGCGACCCGCGCCGGGACGTACGCGGATCGTGACCCTCACTCGGCGCCGAGCCGTTCGGCCAGCTCGGCCGCCTCGTACCTCGTCGCGACGTCGAGCTTCCGCAGGATGTTGGACACGTGCACGCTGGCCGTCTTGGTGCTGATGACCAGGGCCCGCGCGATCTCGCCGTTCGTCCGCCCCGCCGCGAGGTGGCTGAGGATCTCCCGTTCGCGCGCGGTGAGAGCAGCCACCTTCGGGTTGCTGGCCCGGGTTCGGGCGGCGTGGATCTCGACGGGCGCGCGCAGGTCGATCCGGGTCCGCCGGGCAAGCGACTCGACCTGGGCCAGCAAGGGTGCGGCGCCGAGCCGGCACGCGTCCCCGTGCGAGCGGCGCAGCGCCTCAGCCGCCCCGGAGAGGTCGCGGACCGCGACCAACGCACCGGCGAGCCGCCAGCGGGCGTACGCCGTGAGGTACGGCCGATCGGCGCGGTCCAGGGCTTCGACCGCCACCACCCACGGGTCGGGGTCCGCGCCGGACCGAGCGGAGTGCCGCGACAGCTCGGCCGTACACAGCATCCGCAGCTCGCGCGGTCGACAACCCGGCAGTGCCTGCGGCCCGCAGGCACGCTCGACCAGGTCCGTGACGACGTCGGCCGTCTGCGCCCACCGGCCCGCATGGGCCCCGTGGTCCCCGTGGTCGGCAAGGCGCGCCTCGACGACGTCGGCGAGTGCTCGCGCCCCGAGCCAGGCCAACGGCGCGGCCATCGTCAGGAGTCGGGCGGTCGCCCGTTCCGCCGCGTCGACCACGGCCGCGAGTGCACCGTCAGGATCTCCCCGCCAGAGCAGGCTCTCGGCCTGTGCCTCGTGCCGCAGGAGCTCGACCACCGCGGGGAGCCGGGCCATGTGGCGCAGGTCGGCGTCGAGCCGGTCGAAGTCGCCCCTCAGGGCGGACAGCCGGGCCCGGTTGACGAGCGCATAGTCGCGGTTCGAGCCCTGCACGTGCCGGGTGTCGCGCAGCGCGTCCTGCAGGAACTGCTCGGCCTCGTCCCACCAGCCGAAGGTGATGCACAGCTCCGCCCCCTGGGACCTCAGCCAGGACCCGTACCGGATGCCGAGCCCGCGCTCGGTCACCGCGACGACGCCGTCGCGGGCGGCGGCGACGCCGGCCTCGCCGTCACCGATGCACTGCAGACAGTCGACGAGGTTGCTGTACGTCTGTCCGACCAGCTCCGGCGTGCCGTCGGCGAGAGCCAGCCGGACCGCCTCGCGCGCGTCGGACAGCGTGCCCGGCGCCTCCGGCTCGACCGTCGTGCGGATCACCAGCGCCCGGGCGATCGTCGCGCCGTCGCCGGTCGCCCGGGCGACCTCGACCGCTTCGTCGGCGAGCGGCCCCCAGTCCGAGCTGCCGCCCGACCAGTCCAGGACGTGCACCAGCCCGGAGACCACCACCGCCCGGGCGGCCGTCGGCGGCTCGGCCGGCACCAGGTCGACGGCACGACGGGCGGCCACCAGCGCAGCATCAGTGCGTCCGGCGTCGAGCAGAAACCTCGCGTACTGCGCCTCGAGCAGCCCGAGTCGCACCTGGTCGGCCTCAGGGTCCGCCTGCACCAGCGACCGAACCCGCTCGATGATCTCCACCGCCGTGGCGTCCTGGTCGCAGACGGCCGCCATGGCGGCCGCTTTCGAGAAGACCTGGACGGCGTCGGCGCCGACGAGCTGCTCCGCGTCCGGGACCTGGGGCCACAGCCGTCTGACCCGTTCGTACTGCCGGTGCGCCTCGTCGTAGGCGTGCACGTCCTCGGCGGCGCGTGCGGCGCGCATCGACCAGACCAGCGAGCGCGCCGCATCGCCCGCGCGGTCGGCGTGCTCCGCCAAGGTGGCCGGCCGCGCGTCGAAGCGCTCCAGCGTGTCGGCCAGCAGGCCGTGCAGCACCTTCCGCTCGCCCGGGAGCAGGTCCGCGTACAGCGCTTCGGCGAGCAGCGCGTGCCGCAGCGACACGGTGCCGTCGCTCTCGAACACCAGCAGCTGCGCTCGCACTGCCTCGTCCAGGGCGTCGTCGAGATCGCCTGGCAGCCCGCGGCGGTCGGCGACCCCGGCGAGCACCGCGGGAGCGACCCGGTCGCCGGCGGCTGCCACCATGCGCAGCAGCTCGGCCGTGGCTCCGCTGCACGCGCGGGTCCGGCGTACCAGCACCTCGCGCAGGCTGGCCGGCAGCGTGTCGGCGTCACCGGCCAGTGCGGCCCGCATCAGGGCCTCGGCGGCGTACGGGTTGCCTCCGGACCTGGCGTGGATGCGGGAGGTCAGGCCGGGCCCAAGGACGTCTCCGGGGTCGCCGTCGAGGAGGCCGGCGAGCTGCTCTGCCGTCTCCGCCAGGGACATCGGGCCGAGCACGACCTCGCGGACGTCAGGCCCGCGCCGACGGTCCTGCACCCACTCCGCCAGCACCTCGCCCACCTCGTCCGGGCGGTAGGCCACCACGACCGCGAGCCGCTGCCGGTCCAGCCCGGCGCACAGGTAGGCCAACATCTCCAGCGTCGCCACGTCGGCGTAGTGCAGGTCGTCGATGACGAGCAGCGTGGGCCGCAGCTCTGCCGCTCGGTCGAACACCGAGGACACCGAGGAGATCAGCCGCGCCCGGTCGGAGACCGCGTCCGGAGGGGCGCCCAGCTCCGGCAGCAGCAACGTGAGATCGCTCGGGTCGGGGCCGAGGACGCGGGAGACCTCTGCAGCGGGCAGCCGGGACAGCAGTGAGCGCAACGCGGCGACGAGCGGGGCGTACGGAATGCGTCCCCCGAGAAAGCCGACGCCGGCGCCACGGCACACCACGGTGCGGCGCGGCATCCGGGTGACCAGCTCGTCGAGCAGCCGTGTCTTGCCAGCCCCACCCTCGCCCTGCAGCAGCGCCACACCGGGTCGTGCCGCCGCGGCTGCGTGCACCAGCCCGGTGAGCTCGGCGAGCTCCCCCTCCCGGCCCACGAAGATCTGCTGTCGCGGCATTCGCCAACATTCGGGCCGCCGACCCGTCCCAGTCAACGACCATCTGAGGTACTTGGCCCGAAATCTGAGGTGGCGTGCCTCATGCGCGGCGATGCCGCGACGAGACAGAGTGATCTCGCTACCGGCAGGGGCACGGAGGCGGCAACGGGGAGCCGTTCCGGACAACACGGGGGATGTCCCCGAGGGGGACGTGGCACGCAGGACAGGGGGAGCTGAGCCTCACGCACCACGGGGACGGCGGGAGGCGACCTGCGTGCAAGGGCGGCCGCGACGGGAGTACCCGTCGCGGCCGCTGCGTGTTGGTGCGCCCGGCGGCCAGGTGGCCGAGGCTCTCGAGATCACGCGGCGTGAGGGGCAACGCGAGGGCCGCCGGCTCCGACGGCTGCTGGGGGTGCGCAATCC
>DASVBQ010000253.1:0-4700 GCA_036375795.1 Actinomycetes bacterium | reverse complement strand
ATCCCGGCGTTCAGACGACGACGACACCCTGCGCCTCGGCGATCAGGACTGCCTGGGCGGGGTCCACCTGCGTCGCCTTCCAGGCCAGCCCGGCCAGCGCGACGCCGGTCAGGTCAGCGCCGACGAGCTGGGTCTGGTCGAGCACGACGTTGCGCAGCACGGCCCGGGTCAGGTCGGCCCCTCGCAGCACGGTCTTCGTCAGGTTGGCCTCCGCCAGGTCCGCTTCCGCGAGCCGAACCCCCGTGAGGTCGAGCCCGGACAGGTCGGCTCCTCGCATCGACACGTACGACCAGTTGCCGCCTTCGACCGTCATGGGTCGCAGCTTCGAACCGGCGAACGTGCTGCCGACCAGCTTGCAGCCGCGCATGGTCGCCGCGAACAGGGACGTTCTGGTGAAACGGCATCCGGTGAAACCGGACGACTCGTGCACCGACGCGTTGAGCCGGACGCCTCGGAAGTCGCAGCGGTCGAACGACGCTCCACGCGTCGCCACCTCGGTCAGGTCGCAGTCGACGAACGTGCACTCGACGAGCTCCGCGTCGCCGAGGTCCCTGCCGTACCAGTCCTCGCCGGTGAACCGCTTCCCGTGGGCCTGCACGTCAGCGCCGCTGGTCGACGATGCGGCGCATCTTGCCGACCGAGCGCTCGATGCCGTCGGGTTCCACCACCTCGACGCCTACGGACACCCCGATCGTGGACTTCACGAGGTGGACGAGGCGCTCACCGGCGGCCTGCGCCGCCGTCATGTCGGCGGCCGGACGGCGCTCCACCCGCACCGTCATCGAGTCGAGCCGGCCGTCACGGCGCAGGACGCACTGGAAGTGCGGCGACAGCTCGGACGTGCGCAGGATCAGCTCCTCGACCTGCGTCGGGAACAGGTTCACGCCGCGCAGGATGATCATGTCGTCCGACCGGCCGGTGACCTTCTCCATCCGACGCATCGGCCGGGCGGTCCCGGGCAGCAACCGGGTGAGGTCACGGGTGCGGTAGCGCACGACCGGCATTGCCTCCTTCGTCAGCGATGTGAAAACCAGCTCGCCCTTCTCGCCGTCCGGGAGCACCGCGTCCGACAGCGGGTCGACGACCTCCGGGTAGAAGTGGTCCTCCCAGACGTGCAGGCCGTCCTTGGTCTCGATGCACTCGTTGGCGACCCCGGGGCCCATCACCTCGGACAGGCCGTAGATGTCGAGCGCATGCATGTCGAGCCGTTCCTCCATCTCGCGGCGCATGTCCTCGGTCCACGGCTCCGCCCCGAAGATGCCGACCTGTAGCGACGTACGCTGCGGGTCGACGCCCTGTCGCTCCATCTCGTCGACGATGGCGAGCATGTACGACGGGGTGACCATGATGACCTCGGGCTCGAGGTCGCGGATCAGCATCACCTGACGCTCGGTCATGCCGCCCGAGACGGGGATGACCGTGCAGCCCAGCGCCTCCGCCCCGTAGTGGGCGCCGAGCCCGCCGGTGAACAGCCCGTACCCGTACGCGACATGTACCCGGTCGCCTGGCCGCCCGCCCGCCGCGCGGATGGAGCGGGCAGCCACCTCGGCCCAGGTCCGGACGTCGCGCGCCGTGTACCCGACGACGGTCGGCCGGCCGGTCGTGCCCGAGGAGGCGTGCACGCGGGAGACCGCGTGCCGCGGTACCGCGAACATCCCGAACGGGTAGTTGTCCCGCAGGTCGGCCTTGGTGGTGAACGGGAACCGCGCCAGGTCCGACAGCTCACGGCAGTCGTCGGGGTGGACACCGGCCGCGTCGAAGGACGCCCGGTAGTGCGCCACGTTGTCGTACGCGTGCCGCAGGGACCAGCGCAGCCGCTCGAGCTGCAGCGCCCTGAGCTCGTCGACGGAGACGCGCTCGACCGGGTCGAGGCTCTCCCGGGGCGGTGTCCGGTCCTGCATCGGCGAGTCCTTCCCCTCAGGCCCGAGTCCGTCAACTCCATGGCGCGCCGGCGCCGGCGCTGTCACCCTTGCCGACGCCATGGAGTCACCCGCACCACCCTCCCACCGCGGCCGTCGGCTGCGCCTCCCTGCCGTCCTGCGGGAGGAGCCGCAGTACCGACTGCTGTTCTCCGGGCAGTTCCTCTCGATCATCGGTGACCGGGTCACCGCCGTGGTGCTGCCGTTCGCGGTACTGGCCGTCGGAGGGGGCGTGGGCGACGTCGCGGTCGTATCGGCCGCGCAGTTCCTCCCGTTCGCCGTGCTCGCCCTGCCGGCGGGCGTGTGGGCCGACCGCTACGACCGCAAGCGGATCCTCATCGCCTCCGACGTCGTGCGCCTCGCCTGCCAGGCCACCGCCGCGGCTCTGCTCCTCAGCGACAACGCCGCCGTCGTACACCTCGCCGTGCTGGCGGCGCTCTACGGCGCCGCGGACGCGTTCTTCGCGCCGGCGTTCACCGGTCTGCTGCCGGGAACGGTGGCGCCGGTCAACCTGCAACCTGCCAACGCGTTGCGCGGGCTGAGCTACTCGACCGGGTCGATCGCCGGCCCGGTCATCGCCGGGCTGCTCGTCGCCTGGGTCGGGCCGGGCGGCGCCCTGCTCTTCGACGCGGGCACGTTCCTCGTGTCGGTCGCGTGTCTCGTTCCGTTGCGGCCCCGCGTGGTGCGCCAGGTCCTCGCCGCCGAGGACCCCGAGGCCACCACCGAGCACTTCCTCACCAGCCTGCGCGCGGGATGGGGTGAGGTCCGCCGCCGCCCCTGGGTGGTCGGGTTCCTCGGCGGGATGGCGTCCTACCACGTGATCGTGCTCCCGGCGATCTTCGTGCTGGGGCCGGTCCTGGTCGCCGACGAGCTCGGCGGAGCCCGGGACTGGGCGATCATCACCGCCGGCTTCGGACTGGGTTCGGTGCTCGGCGACGTGCTCCTGCTGCGCTGGCGGCCCCGGTTCGCCCTGCGGGTGGCGGCGCTGATGCTGGTCGGTGCCTCCTGCCAGGCGGCCTTCATCGGCAGCGGCCTCGGCGTCTGGGCGATCGCCGCCCTCGAGGTGCTCGCCGGGGTCTGCGTGACCGGGTGCTTCACGCTGTGGGAGACCTCGTTGCAGGAGCACGTCCCCGACCACGCGCTGTCCCGGGTGTCGAGCTACGACTACCTGACCAGTGCCGGGCTGATCCCGCTCGGCAACCTCGCGGCCGGGGCGGTCAGCGCAGCGGTCGGGGTGAAGCCGTCGCTGCTCGGCATGTCGGTGCTCGGCGTCACCGCGGCGCTGGTGGTGCTCAGCGTCCCGGCCGTACGCCATCTGCCGCGCGCGACCCCCGCGCCTCAGCCCTCCCCGCGCTGACCCGGAATCGCGACCACCGCCAGCCAGGCCTGGAACCCGCCCACCAGGTCGGTCGCCCGGGAAAGACCGAGGGCGCGCAGCGTCGCGGCCGCCAGGCTGGAGCTGTAGCCCTCGTTGCAGACGATGACGACCCGCCGGTGGGGGTCGTCACTGACGGGCAGCCGGTGCGGACAGGTCGGGTCCAGCCGCCACTCCAGCACGTTGCGGTCGACCACGAGGGCGCCGGGCAACGGCCCGTCGCGGTCACGCTGCTCGACCGGCCGGATGTCCACCACCAGTGCGCCTGCGGCGGCCTCGGCCGCGAGGTCGGCCGGATGCACGCGGTCCAGTCCCGCTCGGGCAGCGGCCAGCAGCCCGTCGACGGCGCTCGACCCGGTCATGCTCGCCCTCCGAAGCGGACCGTACGCCGTCCACCGTCGCGCGTCAGCCGTTCTGTGGTGCGACGAGCAGCCCGGCGAGGTCGCTGAGGGCGTCCGGGACGACCCGGTAGTAGGTCCACACGCCGCGCCGCTCGCCGGTCACGAGCCCGGCCTCGGCGAGCTTCTTGAGGTGGTGGCTCACGGTTGGCTGCGAGAGACCGAGAGGCTCGGTGAGGTCACAGGTGCACGACTCGCCCGTCTCGCTGGCCAGCAGGATCGAGACGAGCCGGAGCCGCGCCGGGTCCGCGAGCGCCTTGAGCCGCAGCGCCAGCTGCTGTGCCTCATCCACGGACAGCGGCGCCTCTGCCAGCGGAGAGCAGCAGGCGGCAGCGGTCGGGACCGGTTCCAGGACGGGCAGCGGCTTCGGCATGCCTCCATCGTGACATCACATCGACGAATGTCAATCATTGACATGCGTCGATGTCTGATCAATACTCATCGATGGACTTCGATGTATTGCTGCTGCCGAGGAGGACCCGATGAACACCCTGCCGTTGGACCCGCTGGCTGCCACCGTGCACCTGCGCATCGAGGAGCTGCGCCGCGAGGCGGCGGCAGAGCGCGCCGCCCGCTCGACCCGCCGTCGCCGGACGGCCCCCCGGTCCTTCCCGGGGGCACTCGTCACGGCGCTGCGGGGGTCGATCGCCCGGTCCGCGCCCGCTCCCGCCAGGAGCGGGGAGCTCTGCACGACCTGCTGAGGAGGTGAGGCGGATGAACGGCTGCTGCGACGACTGCACGACCGAGGAGTGCGGCACGGCGTGTTGCTGAGCGCAACCTTCACCGCTCCGTGAGACGACTGTGGCCGGTGGGAGACTCTCCCGCCGGCCACAGTCGTCACGCTGACTCAGGCCCAGGTGACGAAGGTGATCACCGACTGGCCGCCGCCGAAGTCCCGGACGTACGTCGAGTGGCCGGACGCCCTGGAGCCCTCGACCCGGACCCCCCACGACGCCGGGTCGTTGCCGACCTGTGGCCGGCTCGGGCTGGTCGTGCCGACGGTGGTCG
>DASVBQ010000239.1:0-2259 GCA_036375795.1 Actinomycetes bacterium | reverse complement strand
CGGCGTCGAACACGATCACGTCCTCGGCCTGCTCGGCCGTCGATAGCCGGTGCGCGATGGTCAAGGCTGTGCGACCTCGGGTCAGGCCTTCGAGGGCACGGGCGATGCGGACCTCGGTGCCCGGGTCGACCGCCGAGGTCGCCTCGTCTAGGACCAACAGGTCCGGGTCGGCGAGATAGGCGCGGGCGAGGGCCACCAGCTGGCGTTCGCCCGCCGAGAGCTGCTCGCCCCGCTGGCCCACGTCGGTCGTCAGCCGCCTCGGCAGACCGTCGAGCCAGTCGATGAGCCCGAGCTCGGTCAATGCCAGCTCGATGTCAGCGTCGGTCGCGCCCGGCCGACCGAAGCGGACGTTGTCGGCGATGCTGCCCTCGAACAGGAAGCCGTCCTGGGGGACCATCACGATCCGCGAGCGCAGCGAGTCGAACGACAGCTCGCGAAGGTCCACCTCGTCGACCAGGACCCGGCCCGAGGCCGGGTCCATCAGCCGGGTCAGCAGCTTCGCGAACGTCGTCTTGCCCGAGCCGGTCTCCCCCACGACCGCGACCCGAGAACGCGGGGCCAGGCTCAGGTCGACGTCGTCGAGCACCGTGGGCCCGCCCGGGTAGGCGAACGAGACGTGCTCGAAGCGGACGTCGATCGGCCCGCGCGGCAGGGTGCGCCCGGACGGACCCGGGTCCGCCACGTCCGCGGGCGTGTCGAGGACCGTGAGGACCCGCCGCCAGCCGGCGATCGCGTTCTGCGCCTCGTTGAGGACCTCGGTACCGATCTGCACGGGTCCGACGAACAGCGTCACCAGGAACAGGAACGCGAGCAGCTCACCCAGCGTGATGTCACCGTCCACGCCGAGCATCACGCCGAAGACCACGACCGCGGCGTTCGCCAGACCGGCGACTACCTCACCTGTCGAGAACGTCAGCGCGACCATGCCCTGGGCTCGCGTCGCGGCGGACCGGTGCCGCTCGATCGCACGGTTGATGCGTTCGCCGGTGCGTTCCTCGATGCCGTACGCCCGGACCGTCGAGGCTCCGACGACCGACTCGGACACCGCGCCGAGCAGGTCGCCGACTCGCTCGCGGACGTGCCCGTACGCGCTTGACACCCGCCGCTGGAACGTGCGCAGCAGCAGGAACAACGGCAGGAAGCACAGCCACACCAGCACGGTCAGCTGCCAGGAGTAGATCGCCATCAGGACCGTCGCGACCGCGAGCTGCCCGAGACTGACGACCATCAGCAGCCCACCCCACTGCATGAAGGTCGAGATCGTGTCGACGTCGCTCGTGACCCGGGACACCAGCGACCCCCGCCGCTCGGCGTTCTGGGTGAGCACCGACAGGTCGTGCACGTGCCGGAACGCCCGCACTCGCAGCGTCGCGAGGCCGCCCTCGGTCGTGCGGAACAGCCGTACGTTGAGCAAGTACGCGGCGCCGGCCGTCAGCAGCGTCGCGACCGCCGCCAGCAGCACCGCCTGCCGCACGATCGACAGGTCGGGACCGCCCGGTGCGGTCAGCCCCTTGTCCACCGTCTGCTGGACCGCGATCGGCACGAGGACGCGTCCCGCCGTGGCCGCCAGCGCGAGCACGATCGTGACCGGAAGTCCCGCGCGGAACTCCGGGGACAGGGCCAGTCCTCGGCGAAGCGTCGCCCATGCGCCCGGCTGGTCCTGACGGGCGTCGGAGATCGTCGTCATCGCGGTCCATGCTGCCTCATGGACAGAACCCGACGATTCGGTCGCTACCCTGTGCGGATGGCTCGACACGACGAGACGACCGAGCGGCGCCACGGTCTGTTCACCGACCCTGACCTGGGCGGCGACGAGAGCTGGCCCGACGCGCCGGAGCCGTCCTGGTTGTCGGACAGCTCTGACGACGGCCACGACGACGACGCGATCGAGGACCCCTGGGCGCAGACGCAGACCATCCCGGCCTTCGACCTCGGCGCGAACACCGAGTCCGTCGTCGTCGACCTGACCGGGCCGATGCCGGCAGTGCACACGTCGCCCCCGGTCGACCCGGCGCCGCTCGACGACATCGAGCCGGCATGGACCGCCTCGCGGCACGCTGCGCCGGCCGAGCCCGCAGCGCCGTTCACGCCGTACGTTCGTGAGGAGGAGCCGCATCGCGACGCGGACTGGCGCATCCCGCTGGTGCCGGAGGGCTCGAACGGCCAGGGTGCGGAGTCGCTGACGGCGGCGACGGTGCTGCGGTCCCGCCGCGCGCGGCCGCAGACCGGCTGGCGCAAGCACGTCCTCAACATGTCCGG
>DASVBQ010000027.1:0-4417 GCA_036375795.1 Actinomycetes bacterium | reverse complement strand
TACGAAGGCTGGTCCGGACTGAACGCCGACGTCTGGACCCGGATGTGGGCTCAGGTGCTCGAGCCGTTGCGGGCCGGCCGGCCGGGTCGCTACCAGCGCTACGACTGGGAGAAGGGCCGGTTCGCCGAGTGGCACGACGTGCCGGCAGGACCGTTGCTCGTGGTCGAGGGAGTGGGCGCGGCGGCCGCGGCGATGGAACCGTACGCGACGTTGCGGGTGTGGGTGGAGGCACCGCCCGGCATCCGGCTGCACCGCGGGGTCCTACGGGACGGCGAGCCGTTGCGCGACGAGTGGCTGCGCTGGTCGGCCCGCGAGCTGGAGCACTTCGAGGCCGATGGCACGAAGGACCGGGCGGACGTACGGGTCGACGGCACCGCGCCGCCGGTGAGCTGACGCGTCAGGCGCCGCGCAGCTTGGCGAGCGCCTCCTCCAGGATGGCTGCGCCGTCGGCGTCGCTGCGCCGCTCCTTCACGTAGGCCAGGTGGGTCTTGTAGGGCTCGGTGCGCGGCGGCGACGGCGGGTTGTCCTTGTCCTGGCCGGCCGGGAACCCGCAGCGCGGGCAGTCCCAGATCTCGGGGGCCTGCACCTGGGTCTCCTCGGCGAAGCTGGGCTTGGTCTCGTGACCGTTGGCGCACCAGTAGGAGATGCGGAAGCGCGGCGCGGACTCCCCCCGCTCGGCTTCACCCATGGGCCCCGCGCCGACACGGCTGCCCCGGATTGCGTTCCCACTTGCCACGATCGTTGCTCCCCAGCTTGTCGAGGGACGGTGTCGGGCCGGACGGACCGGCGCGCCACAGATTGTAAGTCCGGACCTGCGGCGAGGTCAGGAGGCTGGACCGTCAGGACTTGAGCAGCAGGCCCAGGCCCACGATCGCGGCGATCCACACGATGCCGATGCCGATGGTGAGCCGGTCGAGGTTGCGCTCGACGACCGACGAGCCACCCAGCGATGAGGACACACCACCGCCGAACAGGTCGGACAGTCCGCCGCCCTTCCCCTTGTGCAGCAGCACGAGCAGGATCATCAGCAGGCTCGTGATGACGAGCACGATCTGGAACACGATCTCCATGCTGGGACTCTGCTTTCCTCGAGGTGGTCCGGGCGCGCCTGTCCGGGCGCGCAGAACAGGGTACGTCAGCCGATGCAGCCAGGCGGTCAGGACGCCTGCTGCTGCTCCAGCACAGTGCGGTATCGGCAGATGCCGACGAACTCCTCCGGGTCGATGCTGGCTCCGCCGACCAGCGCGCCGTCGACGTCGGTCTGGGCCATGATGCCCGCGACGTTGGCGGCCTTGACCGAGCCGCCGTACAGGACGCGCACGCCGTCCGCGAGGTCGCCGGAGTACAGCTCGGCCAGCTTGGTCCGGATGGCCGAGCAGACCTCCTGCGCATCCTCCGGGGTGGCCACTTCGCCGGTGCCGATGGCCCAGACCGGCTCGTAGGCCACGACGACCTGCTTGGCCCGGTCGGCCGGGACGCCGTCGAGCCCGCCGGCGAGCTGCGCGAGGGTGTGCTCGACGTGGCGGCCCTCCTGGCGCACCTCGAGCGGCTCACCGATGCACAGGATCGGCGTGAGGCCATGCGCGAAGGCCGCCCTGACCTTGGCGTTGACCAGAGCGTCGTCCTCGTGGTGGTCGGCCCGGCGCTCGGAGTGGCCGATGACGACGTACGTGCAGCCGAGCTTGGCCAGCATCGAGGCGGCGATCTCGCCGGTGTGCGCCCCTGGCTCGTGCGGCGACACGTCCTGGGCGCCATAGACGACGCGGTACTTGTCGCCGTCGACAAGTGTCTGCACCGACCGGATGTCGGTGAACGGCGGCAGGACCGCGACCTCTACGGCGTCGAAGTCCTCGTCGGTGAGCGAGAAGGCCAGCTTCTGCACCAGGGCGAGTGCCTCGAGGTGGTTGAGGTTCATCTTCCAGTTGCCCGCCATCAGCGGGGTGCGTGCCATCGGGTCTAGTCCTCCTCGAGCGCCTGCAGACCGGGAAGGTGCTTGCCCTCGAGCAGCTCGAGGCTGGCCCCGCCGCCGGTCGAGATGTGGCCGAACGCCTTCTCGTCGAACCCGAGCTGGCGGACCGCGGCCGCGGAGTCGCCGCCGCCGACCACGGTCAGACCGTCCACCTCGGTGAGCGCCTGCGCGACGGCGCGGGTCCCCTCGGCATACGGCGCCATCTCGAACACACCCATCGGGCCGTTCCAGAACACGGTCCTGGCGTCGCTGATCTTCTGGGCGAAGAGGCGACCGCTCTCCGGCCCGATGTCGAGGCCGACCCGCTCCTCGGGGATTGCGTCGACGCCGACGACGTCGTGCTCGGCCTCCGCGGAGAACTCGGTCGCCGCCACGACATCGACGGGCAGCACGATCTCGACGCCCTTCTCGTCGGCCTCCTCGAGGTAGCCGCGCACCGTGTCGAGCTGGTCCTCCTCGAGCAGGCTCTGCCCCACCTCGTAGCCCTGGGCCCGCAGGAAGGTGAACACCATGCCGCCGCCGATGAGCAGCCGGTCGACCGAGTCGATGAGGTTGTCGATGACGCCGAGCTTGTCGGACACCTTCGACCCGCCGAGGACCACGACGTAGGGCCGGTCGGGGTCGCCGGTGAGCTTGCGCAGGACCTCCGTCTCGGCGACGACCAGGCCGCCGGCGGCGTGCGGAAGGCGCTTCGGTACGTCGTACACGCTGGCGTGCTTGCGGTGCACCGCCCCGAAGCCGTCACCGACGTAGACGTCAGCCAGCGCCGCGAGCTGGTCGGCGAAGGCCCCGCGCTCCTCGTCGTCCTTGCTCTCCTCGCCCGCGTTGTAGCGCAGGTTCTCCAGCAGAGCCACGTCACCGTCGCCGAGCTCGCCGACGGCGGCCTTCGCGCTCTGCCCGACCGTGTCCGTCGCGAACTCGACGGGCCGGCCGAGCACCTCGGCCAGCCGCTCGGCGACCGGCGCGAGGGAGTACTGCTCCACCGGCTTGCCCTTGGGCCGGCCGAGGTGCGCGCACACGATGACCCGCGCGCCACGGTCGGCGAGGTCGGCGATCGTCGGGGCGCTGGCCCGGATGCGCCCGTCGTCGGTGATGCGGTGCCCGTCGAGCGGCACGTTGAGGTCCGAGCGGACCAGCACCCGCTTGCCGCGGAGGTCCCCGAGGTCGTCGACCGTCCTCATCAGAGGGACTGACCGACCAGCTTCACGAGGTCCACGAGGCGGTTGGAGTAGCCCCACTCGTTGTCGTACCAGCCGACGACCTTCACCTGGTCGCCGATCACCTTGGTCAGGCCCGCGTCGAAGATGCACGACGCGGGATCGGTGACGATGTCCGCCGACACGATCGGGTCCTCGGTGTAGACCAGGAGGCCCTTCAGCGGGCCGTCAGCCGCGGCCTTCACGGCGGCGTTGACCTCCTCGACGGTGGTGTCGCGGGAGACCTTCACGGTGAGGTCGGTCGCCGAGCCCGTGGGCACGGGAACGCGGAGGGCGTAGCCGTCGAGCTTGCCCTTGAGGTCGGGCAGGACGAGGCCGATCGCCTTCGCGGCGCCGGTGCTGGTCGGGATGATGCTCAGCGCGGCGGCCCGGGCACGGCGGAGGTCCTTGTGCGGGCCGTCCTGCAAGTTCTGGTCGCCCGTGTAGGCGTGGATCGTCGTCATCAGGCCGCGCTCGATCGTGAAGGCGTCGTGGATGACCTTGGCCATCGGGGCGAGGCAGTTGGTGGTGCAGGACGCGTTGGAGATGATGTCGTGCTGCCCGGCGTCATAGTCGCCGTCGTTGACGCCCATGACGACGGTGAAGTCCTCGTTCTTGGCCGGCGCCGAGATGATGACCTTCTTGGCGCCGCCCTCGAGGTGCGCCCGCGCCTTGGTGGCGTCGGTGAAGAAGCCGGTGGACTCGACGACGACGTCGACGCCGAGGTCCTTCCAGGGCAGGGCGGCCGGGTCCTTCTCCGCGAGCGACTTGATCAGCTTGCCACCGACCGTGATGCCCTCGGAGTCGGCCGACACGTCGTCGGCGAGCTTGCCGAGGATGGAGTCGTACTTCAGCAGGTGGGCGAAGGTCTTGGAGTCACCGAGGTCGTTGTACGCCACGACCTCGATGTCCACGCCCTGCGCGAGTGCGGCGCGGTAGAAGTTGCGCCCGATGCGACCGAAACCGTTGATGCCCACCCGAACCGTCACGACTGACTCCTAGCGTCGACGCCTGCTCTCCGGTCCGACCCTATCCAAGTCCGTCCGGACCGCCGAGAGCCCGCCTCACCTGGCGAGATGCCCCAGCCCTCGCCCGAGACGGTCCCGCGCAGCGATCAGGCGTCGAGCATGTCCGGGGTGAGGTTGGCGTCGGTGCCGGGGATGCCCTGGTCGGCGGCGCGCTTGTCCGCCATCGCCAGCAGCCGTCGGATCCGCCCGGCGACCGCGTCCTTGGTCATGGGCGGGTCGGCGAG